>JAJFMT010000023.1 GCA_020696855.1 Pseudobdellovibrio sp. | reverse complement strand
TAAAAGCAGCATTGCGAAAAGCAACAATTGCCCTGAAGGCTTTTCCGGTTTTCTGTGGCGCTGCCTTTAAAAATAAAGGCGTTCAGCAAGTTTTAGATGGCGTTATCGATTATCTTCCGAGCCCGCTCGATAAGGGCGCGATGATCGGAATGAATCCGCTGAAAGAACACTTAACGGTTGAGTGTCACACAAAATTTGACGAGCCCGCTGCAGCTATTGCTTTTAAGCTGGCGAATGATCCATTTGCCGGATCATTAACTTATGTTCGCGTTTACTCGGGGATTGTGAAGCTGGGAGAGCAGCTCATGAATCCGCGTACTGAAAAGAAAGAGCGCGTTCAGAAGATTGTAAAGATGCATGCTAACGCCCGTGAAGAAGTAGCTGAGCTTAAAGCCGGCGACATTGGTGCGATTATCGGACTAAAATTTACTTCTACAGGCGACACCCTTTGTGATTCACACCGGTTAGTTGCCTTTGAGTCTATGACTTTCCCTGAGCCTGTTATCTCGGTTGTTGTTGAAGCGAAGTCTTCTGCTGACCAGGATAAGATGCTGGAAGGGTTGCAGCGTTTAGAAAAAGAAGATCCTTCCTGCCGCTTAAGAACAGATGCGGAAACCGGACAGATTCTTTTGTCAGGAATGGGAGAGCTTCACTTAGATATTTTAGTAGACCGCTTACTTCGCGAATATAAAATTCAAGCGAACGTGGGCCGTCCTCAAGTAGCGTACCGCGAGTCGATTTCAAGCAAAACTTCAATTGATTATGAGTTCGAACGTCAGTTGGGTGCAGAAGAGAAGTACGCAAAAGTTAATATTGAAATTGAACCGATCGCTCCAAGTGAAGGTGTTAAAATCAATGCTCTTGTTCACGCGAACAAAGAGGTTCAGCCGAACTGGATTAAGGCTTGTGAAAACGGCCTGAAAGAGGCTGCTGAAGTCGGCCCGATCGCCAGTTATGCAATGGTCGGTTTAAAAATAAACCTGAAAGGGCTTACGGGTAAACCGCAGATCACCGACGAGATCGCTTGTAAGGCGGCCGCTTCGTTGGCCTTCAGGGAAGCCATCAAGAAAACAGAAGCTCAGTTACTTGAGCCGATCTTTAAACTGGAAGTGACTTGTCCTGATGAGTTTGTGGGCAATATCGTAGGCGACCTGAATTCCCGCCGGGGTAAAGTTCACAATATGACCGTTAAACCGGGCCAGGGACAGGTTATAATGGCCGAGGTGCCCTTAGCGCAGCTCTTCGGGTACTCAACCGACATGCGCAGCCTTTCGCAGGGTAGAGCCTTCTTTAGCATGGAATTCCAGGAATACGCTCCAGTTCCGCCTAAAGTTAGAGCAGAAATCCTTCAAAAACTCGGTCGATAGGACCCTGTTTTATACCTTTGTATCCCTCTGAAAATATTGAAATAACCCGTTGACTTTGGGCGACAGTTCCAACATATTGCTTGTTCTTGTTAACGCTACGGAAACCTCCACATTCAAAGCCGTCATGGCTCTGTGGGTAAAGGTTTTGGCGGGCAGAACTAGGAAAAGAGAGTTATGCAAAGTCAGAAAATACGTATCAGGCTAAAAGCCTTTGATCATAAATTACTTGATCAATCGACAAAAGAAATCGTTGAGACAGCGAAACGTACCGGCGCACGCGTTGCGGGTCCGATTCCTCTTCCAACTCGTATCAATCGTTTCACGGTATTACGTTCTCCGCACGTAGATAAAAAATCTCGTGAGCAGTTCGAAATCCGCACTCACAAACGCATGCTTGAGATTCTCGAGCCAACTCAGCAGACAATCGACCAATTGATGAAATTGGACTTATCTGCCGGCGTTGATGTTGAAATTAAACTTTCTGCAAAATAAGAAGGAGTAGAAAATGAGCGAAACACAAACTCAAACTCCTTCTGCTGAAGGGGTAAAACTGAACGGCCTATATGCTTTCAAAGAAGGTATGGCTACAGTTTACAACGATAAAGGTGAAGCTGTTCCAGTAACGGTATTACGTTATGAAACTTGGAAAGTTTCTCAAATTAAAACTGAAGAAAAAGACGGATATTCAGCTGTTCAATTAGCTGCTGTTCCGAAAAAAGCTAAGAATGCTTCTGGCGCTGAAACTCAGCACTTGAAAGCTGCTGGTTTTGAATCTGGTGCTCAATACGTTAAAGAATTACGTACTGAAGTTCCGGCTGATTTAAAACTTGGTGATTCTTTATCTATCGATTCATTGGCTAAAGGTGACGTAGTGAAAATCACTTCGACATCAAAAGGCCGTGGTTTCCAAGGTTCAGTACGTCGCTGGAATTTTGCCGGCGGTCCTGCAACTCACGGATCTAAATTCCACAGACGTCCGGGTTCTTCTGGTAACAGAACATGGCCGGGTCGTGTAATGCCAGGTAAAAAATTTCCAGGTCACTGGGGTGACGAAACAATCACAGTTAAAAACGTGGTTGTTGTTGATGTATTGCCGGCTGAAGGCGTTGTTTTAGTTAAGGGACCAGTTCCTGGATCTAAAAACACTCTTGTCAGATTGGTTAAGGGGTAAGCGATGGCTACAGTAAATGTAACTAATTGGAAAAAAGAAAAAGTTGGCCAGGTTGATTTAGCTCCTGCTGTTTTCGAAGTAGAAGTTAAAGAAGAAGTTTTACACACAGTTGTAAGATGGCAGTTAGCATCTCGTCGTCAAGGTACGCACATGACTAAAACAAAAGGTCTTGTAAGCGGTGGCGGCAAGAAGCCTTTCAAACAAAAAGGAACTGGTAATGCTCGTCAGGGTTCTACTCGTTCTCCATTAATGCCAGGCGGCGGTACTATGTTCGGTCCGGTACCACGTAGCTACGCTTATGTATTACCTAAGAAAACTAGAAAAGTCGGTCTTTCTATGGCGCTTTCTCACCTTTACAAAGAAGGTAAGTTATTCGTTGTAGACAACATGACTTCTGAAGGTAAAGCAAACGAACTTAACAAGCGTTTGAAAACTTTCGGTGTTAAAAAAGCCGTTTTAGTAGATGCAGTTGCTGACGAAAAAGTAACTTTAGCAGCTCGTAACTTGCAAAATTACAAATACTTCCCAGTTGCTGGTTTGAACGTATTTGATCTTTTGAAATACGATGCAGCGGTTATCACTAAAAATTCTATCAACAAAATTATTGAGCGCTGCTCATTGGAGAAATAAGTATGAAACAAATCATCAGATCTCCACTTATTACTGAAAAGAACACAACACTTGCTGAAACTGGTGTTTACGTATTCGAAGTTCACATTGAAGCTTCTAAACCTGAAATCAAAAAAGCTATTGAAACTGGCTTTTCTGTAAAAGTTCAGGGCGTAAGAACTGTTATCGGCCGTAACGATATGAAATATACAAAATTTGGACTTTCTAAAGTTCGTAAGTGGAAAAAAGCTTACGTTCAATTAGCAGCTGGCCAAAAAATTTCATTATTTGAGGGAGCGTAATCATGGGATTAAAAGTATGGAGTCCTAGATCACATGCTAGCCGAGGAAGAGTCGGTTTCGATTTCGCGGAGATTACTAAAACTACTCCGGAGAAATCTTTAACTGTTCCTCTTAAGAAAAGATCTGCTCGTGGTAACCACGGTCAAATCACAATTCGTCACCAAGGCGGCGCTCATAAAAGACGTTACCGCTTAGTTGATTTCAAACGTACTAAACTTGAAGTTCCAGCGACAGTTGCGGCGATCGAGTACGATCCAAACCGCACTTGCCGTATCGCTTTGTTGAACTACAAAGACGGTGAAAAAGCTTACATCCTGGCTCCGGTTGGTTTGGAAGTTGGTCACACTGTAGTATCAAGCGATAAAGCGGATATTAAGCCAGGTAACTGCTTAACTATCTCTTCTATCCCAGTTGGTACTGTGATTCACAATATTGAAATGCGTCCGGGCAAAGGTGGTCAAATCTGCCGTGGTGCCGGTGCATCTGCAACTTTAGCAGGTAAAGGTGATACTTACTGTCAGATCCGTTTACCTTCAGGTGAATTGAAGCAAATCTTGTCTACTTGCAAAGCTTCAATCGGCCAAGTTGGTAACACTGACAACGAAAACGTTGTGTTGAGTAAAGCCGGTGCTAACCGCTGGAGAGGTATCAGACCTTCAGTTCGCGGTATGCACATGAACCCGGTTGACCATCCACTCGGTGGTGGTGAGGGCGTGGGTAAGGGGCATCACCCTGTAACTCCATGGGGTAAACCATGTAAAGGTTACAAAACTCGTCACAATAAACGTACTAACTCTTCAATTATTAAACGTCGTAAATAGGAGACACTGTGGCACGTTCGATAAAAAAAGGTCCTTTTGTTGATTTGCACCTCTCTAAAAAAATTGAGAATGCAATCCAGAAAAATGACAAAAAAGTAATTAAAACATGGTCTCGTCGTTCTACGATTCTACCAGAGTGCATCGGCTTGACTTTTGCGGTGCATAACGGCAGAAAGTTCGTACCTGTGTACATAACAGAAAACATGGTTGGTCATAAGTTGGGCGAATTCGCTCCGACTCGTACTTTCCAAGGTCATGCTGAGAAAAAAGCAGCACCTGCAGCTCCGGCTGCAGCTAAGAAGTAGTGGTGAGTGATGGAATCTAAAGCATCTTTAAAATACACAATGGTTGCGGCTCAAAAAGCCCGCCTTGTTGCGGACACTGTTCGCGGCAAGTCAGTTGATGAAGCTCTGAAAACATTAACTTACATGAACAAAAAAACTGCTGTGTTAGTTAAAAAATTAATCGAGTCAGCGGTAGCAAACGCTGAGCAAAAGAAAACAATGAACATGGATAAACTTTACGTGAAATCCATCACCGTTGATCAAGGGCCTGTTTTGAAACGTTTCAGACCACGCGCTCAAGGTCGTGCGTTCGGTGTTCGTAAAAAACTTAGCCATATCAATGTTGTCATTGGGGAAGGTAAATAGTGGGACAAAAGGTTCATCCGATTGGATTACGTGTAGGAGTTATCAGAACTTGGGATTCTCGTTGGTATGCTAAAGGCCAAACCTATTACGACAATCTTCACGAAGACATCAAATTAAGAAAATACTTAAAAGATAAGTTGAAACATGCCGGCGTTGCTAAAATTGAATTAGAGCGCGCTGCTAATAAAGTTAAAGTTATCATCCACACAGCTCGTCCAGGTGTTGTTATCGGTAAAAAAGGTACAGGCATCGATACATTAAAAGCTGATGTTCAACGTTTAACTACAAACGAAGTTTTCTTGTCTATTCAAGAAGTTCGTAAACCGGATACTGACGCTCAATTGGTTGCTGAAAGCATCGCAATGCAATTAGAGAAACGTATCTCTTGGAGACGTGCTCTTAAAAAAGGTATCGCAGCGGCAATTAAAGCTGGCGTTCGTGGTATCAAAATTCGCGTTTCTGGTCGTTTAGATGGAGCGGAGATCGCTCGTTCTGAATGGTACAATGAAAAGTCAGTTCCATTACATACATTGAGAGCCGACATTGATTACGGTACTGCAGAAGCTTTAACAGCTTACGGTATTATCGGAATGAAAGTTTGGATCTACAAAGGCGATATCCTTTCTGCGAGAGAGGTTCAAGTTCAGGAGGCTGGTCGTGCTAAGTCCTAAACGCGTAAAATACAGAAAACAATTCGTGGGTCGTGCGAAAGGTTTCGCATACCGCGGGTCTAATTTAGATTTCGGTGATTTCGGTCTTCAGGCAACTGAAGAAGGTCGTTTAACTGCTCGTCAGTTGGAAGCCGGCCGTATCGCGATTTCAAGAACAATTAAACGTGGTGGTAAAGTTTGGTGCCGTGTGTACCCAGACACTCCAGTTACAAAAAAACCGGCTGAGACTCGTATGGGTAGCGGTAAAGGTAATCCGGAATTTTGGGTTGCACGAGTTCTTCCAGGAAGAATCTTGTTCGAAATGAACGGTGTTACTAAAGAACAAGCTAAGGAAGCGTTTTTGAGAGCAGCTCACAAACTTCCTTTTAAAACTAAATTTTTGGAAAGGGCTTAGTCATGAAATTTTCTGATATTGAAAACAAGTCAGTGACTGAACTTATCAAGCAAAAGAATGATCTTTCGGCAAAATTGTTCGACATGAAAATGAAGAACACTTTAGGACAGTTAGCTGGTCCACACCAGATCCGTAACATCCGCCGTGATATCGCTCGCATTAATACTGTATTAGTAAGAAAGGCGGCTAGATAATGGCTCCTACAAAACAAGCTGCAACAGCTGAAACAAACAGAGGCCGCCGCGTAGAATTACAAGGCGAAGTCGTTGCAAACAAAATGCAAAAAACGATCTCAGTTTTGGTTTACAGAACTGTTAAGCACGAAAAATACGGTAAATACGTTAAAAAATCGACGCTGATCAAAGCTCATGATGAAAAGCAAACTGCTAAAGTTGGCGATACAGTTGTGATTTATGAAACTCGTCCACTAAGCAAAACTAAACGCTGGGCACTTGCTAGCGTTGTAACAACTAAAAAGTAATAGGTGCATATATGATTCAAATGCAAACCAGACTTAATGTAGCAGACAACTCAGGAGCTAAAGAAGTCATGTGCGTAAAAGTACTTGGCGGCTCTAAAAGAAGATTTGCTCATATCGGAGATGTAATCGTTGTATCAATCAAAGATTGCCTTCCGACTGCAAAAGTAAAAAAGGGTGATGTAGCGAAAGCTGTTATCGTCCGTACAAAACATAAATTAAGAAGACCAGATGGTAGCTACATCCGTTTTGATGATAACTCTGCAGTTTTGATCAACGCGGCTAAAGAACCAATCGGTACTCGTATCTTTGGTCCAGTGGCGAGAGAGCTGCGTGCAAAGCAATTCGTTAAGATTGTTTCATTAGCTCCGGAAGTTTTATAGGTGTTATGATGAATCGCTTACAAGAACAATATAATAAAGAAATCGTTCCGGCACTGACTAAGCAAATGAACTACAAAAGTTCGATGCAGGTTCCTCGTTTAGAGAAAATCATCATCAGCGTTTGTACTTCTGAAGCTGTTCAAAATCCAAAAATCGTGAACGGTATCGTTGAAGAAATTTCTGCGATCGCCGGTCAAAAAGCGGTTATCACTAAAGCTAAGAAAGCAATTTCTAACTTTAAATTGCGCGCTGGCATCCCAATCGGTGTTCGCGTGACATTACGCCGTGACCGTATGTGGTCATTCATGGATCGTTTGAATACTCTTGCATTACCTCGCGTACGTGACTTCCGTGGTTTACCTAATAAAGGTTTCGACGGTCGTGGTAACTACAACATGGGTTTAAAAGAACAAATCGTTTTCCCTGAAATCAACTTCGATAAAATTGAAAAGGTCCGCGGTATGAACATCACAATTTGTACTACTGCAGAAACCGACAATGAAGGCAGAGCTTTACTTGAAGCTTTAGGCATGCCTTTCAGAAAGTAATAGGATTTAAAGATGGCTAGAAAAGCAAGTATTGAAAAGAACAATAATAAAAAAGCAAAATCAACGAAGTACTATAAACATAGAGCTGAGTTGAGAGAAAAAGCTGTTGATATGAAGTTGTCTGATGAAGAAAGAGATGCAGCTCGCAAGAAATTGCAGGCTTTACCTCGCAACACATCTCCAAACCGTGTAACAACTCGTTGCCAATTAACAGGTCGCCCTCGTGGTAACTATCGTAAATTTGGTCTTTCAAGAATTGCTTTCAGACAGTTAGCGCTGGATGGAAAATTACCTGGCGTAACGAAAGCTAGCTGGTAGGAGATAAGATGGATTCAATCGCTCAAATGTTAACTATTATCAGAAACGGTTCGGCAGCAAGACTTGAAAAAGTTGATATGCCGGCTTCTAAATTACGCGAAAACGTAGCAAAACTTTTAGTAAATGAAGGTTATGCTCGTAGCTACAAAACAGCTCGCGATAGCAAACAAGGCATCATGCGCGTTTACTTAAAATATGATGAATCAGGAGCTCCTGGTTTCATTAATTTAGAAAAAGTAAGCACTCCGGGCCGCCGTGTTTATGTAAAATCAACTGAAATTCCAGTTGTTAGATCTGGTACAGGTCACGCAATTGTAAGTACTTCTAAAGGAATCATGACAGGTAAAGAAGCGCAAAAGAACCAATTGGGTGGCGAACTTCTTTGCTTAGTTTGGTAGGGTGTTATGTCGAGAATAGGAAAATATCCAGTTAATGTAGACGACAAAGTTCAGGTTAGCGTAGCTGGCCAGCTTGTTACTGTTAAAGGAGCTAAGTCTTCTTTAAAGTACAATTTGGATCCAAGAATCACTGCTAAACTTGATGGTAAAAAACTTTTATTATCGCGCGCTGATGATTCTAAAGAATCAAAATCATTGCACGGTTTGTACAAAGTATTATTGCAAAACGCGGTAACCGGTTTAACCGGCGGTTTCTCTAAAGCTTTAGAGTTACATGGTGTTGGTTACAGAGCGAACGTTGCCGGTAAGAAATTAGAATTGTCATTGGGTTACTCACATCCAATCAATTTCGACATTCCTGAAGGCATTGAAATTAAAGTTGATAAACAAACCACAGTTACTGTTACTGGCGCTGATAAGGCATTAGTTGGTCAGGTTTCTGCGAAAATCAGAAGCTTCCGTCCACCAGAGCCTTACTTAGGAAAAGGTGTGCGTTACGTAGGTGAGCATATCCGTCGTAAAGCCGGTAAATCTGCGGGTAAATAGATTTAATTATTAAGAGGTATTTTATGAAGTTAAGAGTATCAAAACATACAGCAGCTAAACAAGCTAACCGCTTGAAAAAGAAAATCAGAATCAGAAAAACCGTAAAAGGTACTTCTGAAAGACCTCGTTTGTGTGTTTACAGAAGTAATACTCACATTTACGCGCAAGTTATTAACGATGATGCTCAAAAAACTATTTTGACAGTGTCGTCTTTATCTTTAGAGACAAAAGCTACTGGTAAAGAATTAGCGAAAGAAGTTGGAAAAGCAGTTGCTGCAGCTTCAGTAAAACAGGGTATTAAAACTGTGGTCTTTGACCGCAATGGTTTCATTTATCATGGCCGCGTTCAAGCGTTGGCTGATGGTGCACGTGAAGCTGGATTAAATTTCTAATTATCGGAGATTAGATGGAAAATACGAATGTAAATGAATTAGAAGAAAAAGTTGTTGCGATTAACCGCGTAACTAAAGTTGTTAAGGGTGGTCGTCGCTTTTCTTTCGCAGCACTTGTTGTTGTGGGCGATAAATTAGGTCAAGTTGGTTTCGGTAGCGGTAAAGCAGGCGAAGTTCCTGAAGCTATCGGTAAAGCAACTCGTTCAGCTAAGAAATCTTGCCGCGATGTAAACTTAAGTGAAGGAACTATCCCTCACGAAGTTATCGGTAAATTCGGTAGCGCTAAAGTAATCATGAAGCCTGCTGCAGCCGGTACTGGTGTTATCGCCGGTGGTGCTGTTCGTGCGGTTCTTGAATCAGTTGGCGTTAAAGATATCCTTACTAAATGTGTTGGTACTCGTAACCCTCACAATGCGGTTCGTGCTACTTTAGACGGATTGAAACAATTGAAAAAGTCAGGAGCTTCAAATGGCTAAAACTTTTGATGTTAAATTAAAAAGATCAACAATCGGTTGCACTCCAACTCAAAGAAGAACTATCGAAGCTTTGGGTTTGAAGAAATTAAACCAGGTTGTTACTAAAACTGATACTCCGGCTAACCGTGGTCAGTTATACAAAGTTCAACACTTAGTTGAAATTATAGTTAAGAAGTAATTGGAGTTGTTATGAGTTTATTATCTAAATTAGCACCTAAAGAAGGCTCTACTCACTACAGAAAACGTATCGGTCGCGGTATCGGTTCTGGTATGGGTGGAACATCTACAATGGGTCATAAAGGTCAGATCGCTCGTGCAGGCGGACGCGTTCGCCGTGGTTTCGAGGGTGGTCAAACTCCGCTTTCTCGTCGTTTACCTAAATTCGGTTTTACGAATGTAGATTTCGCTACTAACTACCAAATCGTGAATCTTTCTGACTTGTCTAAAGTTGAAGGTAACGTTGATTCAGCTTCTTTGTATGCAGCTGGATTAGTTACTAAAGGTTCTCAAGTTAAAATCTTAGCTAAAGGCGAAGTGAAAAAAGCTGTATCTGTTAAAGTTCACTTTATCAGCGCTAAAGCTAAAGAAGCTATTGAGAAAGCCGGCGGCAAAGTAGAAATCATTCCACAAAGAGCAAAATATAAAAGAGCGAGCAAATAGTGGCAGACAATAACGACAACAAAGGTTTAGGCGCACTCAGAAATAAAATTTTCTTCACCTTAATTTGTCTAGCGGTTTACCGAATCGGCGTTCACATTCCAACACCTGGAGTGAACGGTGCTGCTGTTTCTGAATTTTTTAGTTCACAAAATCGCGGTATCTTCGGTTTATTCAATACCTTCAGCGGCGGAGCACTTCAACAGTTCTCCGTTTTTGCTTTGGGGATCATGCCATACATCTCGGCTTCGATCATTTTCCAATTATTATCTTCTGCTCTTCCTTACCTGGAAGCTTTGAAAAAAGAAGGTGAGTCAGGACGTAAGAAGATCACTCAATACACTAAGTATGCAACCGTGCTTCTGGCAATTATCCAGGGTTATGGAATCAGTACTTGGTTAGCGAGTCAGACAACGACTGACGGGATGACTTTATTGTCTTCCGGTTCATTAGGTATGTTTCCTTTCCGTCTTGTAACGGTTGTGACATTAGTTGCCGGCACTTGTTTTATCATGTGGCTGGGTGACCAAATCACTGAGCGTGGTATTGGTAACGGAACATCATTGATCATCTTTACCGGTATCGCCGCGGGAATTCCTGCAGGCGCTCAACAGCTTTACGCTTTAGTAGAAAGCGGCGAGTTGAAATGGATTTTAGCTCTTGGTTTATTGGCTTTCATGGTCGCGGTAATTGCAGCTGTTATCTTTATGGAAGTAGCGCAAAGACGTATTGCGATTCAGTACAGTCAAAGACTGGCTAATAACAATATGGGTTCTTTGGCTTCAAGCCATTTGCCAATCAAAATCAACTTTGCAGGCGTTATCCCGCCAATTTTTGCCAGTTCACTTTTAATGTTCCCAAGTACGTTAGCTCAGTTCATGAATGTTCCTTGGCTGAACTCAATGCGTGATTCTTTAAACCCGAACGGTGTTATCTTTAATATCCTGTTCGTATTGTTTATCGTATTCTTCTCATTCTTTTATACGGATATCGTATTTAATTCTGATGAAGTTTCTGAAAACCTTAAAAAGTCGGGCGCATTCATTCCTGGTATCCGTGCCGGTAAGAGCACTGCGGATTTTATCCGTTATGTTTTGGACCGCATTAATGTATTAGGTTGTGTGTATTTGTGCGTGATCTGTATCTTGCCTGGTTTATTGATTCAGTTTTTCAATATTCCTTTCTACTTCGGTGGCACCAGCTTGTTAATCCTAGTGGGTGTGGCTATCGATACTTCTCAACAGATTCAATCTCATTTGCTTTCTAGTAAGTATGACTCATTCCTTAAAGGTGTGAAAATCAGAAGCAGAAGGGTTCAGTTTTGAACATTATTCTTATAGGAGCACCGGGATCAGGTAAAGGTACCCAATCCCGAATGTTCATTGAGAAATATAACTTTGTTCAGCTGAGTACCGGGGACTTGCTCCGGGCAGCCATAGCTCAAAAAACCGAGCTGGGGCTGATGGCTCAGAGTTATATGGATCAGGGTAAGCTTGTACCCGATGAAGTGATGATCGGCCTTGTGGACGGATACATGACTTCTCAAGCCGGTAAATCAGTCATTTTTGATGGTTTCCCGAGAACGGTTGCCCAGGCTGATAGCTTAAACGCTATGCTAAACAAACGGGCAAGTAAGATCGATAAAGTTGTTTATTTCAAGATCAATCCTCAGATCTTGGTAAAGCGTCTAACCGGACGTCGAACTTGTTCTAAATGTGGTGAAATTTACCATATAGAGACCAAGCCTTCTAGTAAGGGCCACCTTTGTGAAAAGTGTGGAGGCTCCCTGACTCAGAGACCTGACGACCGGGAAGAAGTTATTAGTGAGCGGCTGGCTCAGTTTGAAAAGAGCACGGGACCTACGATCGAGTTCTACCGTAAGAATGGAAGTCTGGCGGAAATAGACTCGGAACAGGACCCAGAAGTTGTTTTTAAACAAATTACGAAAATCCTAGATTTAGCTTAATTAGGGCTAGACTAGTTTTATATACAGTGTTACTAATCGTAACCTTTAGCATAAGGATTGTATTGTTATGAAGGTCAGACCATCAGTAAAAAAAATTTGTAATAAATGTAAAGTTATTAAAAGAAAAGGTGTTGTACGCGTGATCTGTGAGAACGCTAAACACAAGCAAAGGCAGGGCTAAGTCATGGCACGTTTAATGGGTATCGACTTACCTCGTAACAAACGAGTAGAAGTCGCTCTAACTTATATTTTCGGTATCGGTCGTTCACGCGCTCGTCACATTTGTGCGACAGTGGGAATTCCTGACACTTTGAGAACAGACAATTTAACAGACGAACAAACAGCAGCGATGCGCGCGTTGATCGAGGGCAACTGGAAAGTTGAAGGAGATTTACGTCGTGATGTTGGTATGTTTATTAAACGTTTAACAGATGTTAACTGCTATCGCGGTACTCGCCACAGAAAAGGTTTACCTGTTCGTGGTCAGAATACTCGTTCGAATGCTAGAACTCGTAAGGGTCCTAAGAAAACAGTAGCTAACAAGAAAAAAGCTGTTTAAGCGGTAGGGTGAGAATATGAGTACAGAAAAAGTAATGGAAAAAAAGCCTGTAACGGGCAAGAAAAAAGTAAAAAAGAACGTAGTTCAAGGGCAATGTCATATTGCTGCTGGCTTCGGGAATGTAATCATCACCTTTACTGATCCTGCAGGTAACACGGTTTCGTGGTCATCTGCCGGTCACATGGGTTTCAAAGGCAGCCGTAAAGGCACTCCTTTCGCAGCTCAAGTTACTTGTGAAGATGCAGCTAAAAAAGCGATGGACAGCGGAATGAAATCTGTTGACGTACTTTTAACAGGTCCAGGCGCAGGACGTGAACCTGCTATCCGCGCATTGGCTGGAACAGGAATGAGAATTTTGACGTTGAAAGACATCACTCCAATTCCTCATAACGGATGCCGACCTCCTAAGCGTCGTAGAATTTAATCGGAGTAAGCTATGAGTTGTTCAAATTCAGTTTGTAAATTATGCCGTCGCGAAAACATGAAGCTCTTCTTAAAGGGCGATCGTTGTTATTCTGACAAATGTGCTTTCGAAAGAAGACCATATCCTCCGGGACAACATGGTCAATCTCGTCTGAAATTTTCAGAGTTCGCATTACAATTACGTGAGAAACAAAAAGCAAAACGTTATTACGGTTTGTCTGAAAAACAGTTCCACAAATATTTCGAAATGGCTGATCAATCTCGTGAAATCACGGGTAATGCTTTATTGAAATTCTTGGAATTGCGTTTAGACAACGTGATCTACACTTTAGGTTTTGCTAACTCTCGCCGTGAAGCTCGTCAGTTGATTTCACACAATCACTTTCTGATCAACGGTAAGCGCGTGAACATTCCAAGTGTCATCGTTAAAAAAGGCGATGTAATTGAAGTGGCTCAAGCGAGCAAAGAAGTAAATAAAATCCAAGCGGCGATTCAAGCAGTTGCTCGTCGTACAATCCCAAGTTGGCTTGATGCAAATCACGCGGCATTAAAAGGAACGGTTAAAGATGTTCCTCAGCGTGACGAAGTAACAATTCCAGTAGAAGAAAGTATGATCGTTGAGTACTACTCACGATAATTAAGGGAGCAATAATGCAAGAGCACTATTATAAATTTTGGAGAGAACTAATTAAACCTAAAGGCTTCGAGATTGAGAAAGATACTCAGTCTTTGGAGTACGCTAAGTTTGTAGTTCGCCCATTAGAAAGAGGCTTTGGTGTTACTTTAGGTAACTCTTTACGCCGCATTCTTTTGAGCTCTATGATGGGATCTGCGGTAACAGCTGTTAAATTCGAAGGCGTGTTACATGAGTTCTCTACATTGCCGGACGTTTTAGAAGACGTTTCCGACATTATCCTTAACTTAAAACAAGTTCGTTTCAGACAATATAACTCTGAAGCTTTAACTTTAAAAATTTCGAAAAAAGGCCCTGGCATTGTTACAGCTGCTGATATCCAGGTTTCTGATAAAATCGAAGTTTTGAACCCACACCAGCACATTGCGACTTTGGGTAACAATGCAAACTTCAACGCGGAAGTTATTGTGTCTTATGGACGCGGTTACGCTCCGGTTGAAAATAGCACTGAAGACTTACAGGTTGGCTTTATCGGCGTTGATGCTTTACACAGCCCAATCCGTAAAGTGAACTACTCTGTATCTAACGCTCGCGTTGGTCAGAGAACAGATTACGATGCTTTATCTTTAGAAGTGTGGACTGACGGTTCTTTGAAACCTGAAGAAGCAGTTTCTTTAGCGTCTAAAATCTTAAAAGAGCAATTACAAATCTTCTTAACTTTCGATGAGTCTTTAGAGCCTACTGACGAAGTTAGAGGAATGGGTACATCTACATTGAACGAAAACTTATTCCGTTCAGTAGATGATTTGGAACTTTCTGTACGTTCTGCTAACTGTTTGAAAAATGCTAATATCCGTTTCATCGGTGAGTTAGTTGTTCGTTCAGAAGCTGAAATGCTGAAAACCAAAAATTTCGGTCGTAAATCATTAAATGAAATTAAAGAAATTTTGACGACAATGGGACTCGGTCTTGGAATGAAGATCGAAGGATGGCCTCCTCCGGGATGGGATCCAAACTCAATGCCAGTGTCGACAAAAAAAGAAGTACAATAGTAGGAGTTCGAGATGTCATCACATCGTCGTTTAGTAAAACATTTTAGCCGTAAGAGTGGACCTCTTAAGGCATTAATCCGCGGATTGATGGTTTCTCTTGTTGAGCACGGTCGTATTAAAACGACTGAAGCTCGTGCAAAAGAAGTTCGTCGCCACATCGAAAAAGTTATCACTTTAGGTAGAAAAGGCGACTTGAACTCAACTCGTCTGGTTATCGCAAAGTTAGCTAACAAAGAATTAGGCTTAGAGCTTGTGAAAAACATCGCTCCAAGATTCAAAGACCGTCCAGGTGGTTACACTCGTGTAATTAAAATCGGACGCCGCCCAGGTGACACAGCTGAAATGGCTTTCCTTGAGTTCGTAGATTACGACTGGAAAACTATGTCTAAAGCTAAGTCTGTAGTTGAAGCTAAAGCCGGCAAAGCAACTAAAGAAGATAAAGCAGCTAAGAAAACTGAAAGCAAAGCTAAAAAAGCTAATGCAGTTCAGGCAGCTAAATCTCGTAAAGTTGTTCGTCAGATGAAAAACAAATCTCGTGCGGCAATGCACGCAGCTGCGAAGTAATAGTCTGAATTAGTCGTTAGTACTGATTACAAATTTGAAACCCAGGTTAACAGCCTGGGTTTTTTATTTTAATAGGGTGTAAAAGCCAGCTGCTGCGGCTGGGGAACAGAAGCCCAGAAGTAAAAGAGACCATCAATCGTCGCCAGAGCAATCCTCGATGAACCAGGCTCAGCAATATAGATATTACCGACGGGGTCAACTGCGATGCCCGTAGCGCCGTTTAATCCGTCCGCTACCACGGTTTTGCCGGTCGGGGCAGTCTGATGATACCTATAGACTTTCGCATTCGTGGCGGTACCTTCTGCGACGAATACGCGGCCGCTGGAATCAGTCGTAATCATTACCGGCTCAGTCACATTATCACTTGGCGAAGAGCTTTCACCGCCCCATAAGACGGTTGAGGAGTCAAATAAGCCAACAAGTAGAAGGTCATCGACTCCGAATGCGATGGCTGACGGGCTTGCTGAAAATGTACGAATCAATTTTTGATCTTTGATACGAATGATATTTTTAGTAGATGCGCCTTCTTGTGTAACGTAAACATCCCCGAAAGAATCGACAGCAACTGATGTGGGCTCGTCGAGACCGGTCATTAAGATTTCCTGCGCACCACTGTTTAAATTGTATTTTAGCACTCTCGAATTGCCGTATTCGGCTACATATAAATTCTGAAATTTATCGATCGCGATACCGCGCGGGTCATTTAAGCCTGAAGCAAAAACTTCGCTGCTGGCGTCCTTATTGAATTTGTATATCGTCCCGTTAGACGAGCTGATGTAGAGAGGGAAGTTGTAAAGAGGGGATTGCCCGACCCGTAAAAGAGAGGCGGGCTGCTTTCCGCAGGAAAGTAAAAATCCCAGCAAAAAAAACAGAACCAGGCGAATCGGCATTGTTAGAATTCCCATCCAAAACCGAACACCGGGTAGCCATATGTTTGCGTAATGGGCTCACTTAATGAAACGCCGTCTTGTTGGGTCAGCGTTTGTGTTTTCATTTTGTAGCTGGCGTGAAAGAAAGTTTTTGAAGTTCCGCGGCCCAGCGGAAATCGGGCACCGAAACCTAATACGGTGCCTGTTCCGGTTTCTTCGGCGATTGTACGGTCGGTATAGGCACGTTTAGCTGATATCAGATATCCGATCTCTAAAAAGAAATCAGATAAGTAACCTTCGACTTTAATTCCGTACGCAGAGTCTTTTTCGTTTGAGCCATGCAAATCGTAATCGAAAATGGCGCCAAGACCCCAGTGCTGCCAGCCGTAAACAAATTCGGAACGGGTCAGAACGGATGATCCGGACGGGCCGGTTCCACCTTGCGAGACGGAACTGTTCAAAGCCATCAATCCAACAGAAACTAACTTCTTCTTTCCACCTTTAGAGTTCGCGAAGGAAAGCTGGCAAGTAATTAAGATGATAAATATTATTAGTGATTTCATATTACCTTAAAGTTCTGAATGTTTTTGTTGCTGATATTCCGCTGTTGCCGCACTCATCGGTGCTTCTCACATTGTACTGATAATATTTGTAAGGCTGCAGGCCGGTAATGGTGACTGAGTGAAATGTTGTAAGGGCAGGAACGAGTGTCGTCAATGAACCCGGATTCAGTAAACCATACCCGACCTGAGTGGAAGACGGTTCGTTTGTTAACCACTGAATAGTTGCTGAATTAGAAGTGACATTGATGGCTTGTATTGAAGTAAAAGTAGGGAAAGCTGTATCTGCGCCGGCACCGCTGCAGATAGCAGGGCCGCTGCTGCCGCCATTTAACGGTGAACTAGGATTGTCAGGTACCTCGCAGATTTCAGCGGCATAATTACCTTCAAGAATCAGTTCAGGGCCCGTGACCTGCACACCATAAGTCCGCGCGGACGTATTGTTAGCAGCTGTCACTCTCGCGATGGGGCCTGCTAATGCGATGTTGAGCTTTCCTTGCAGTAAAAGTTGCTTAACGGTGTCTGCACCTAAAAGTGTGATCAGGTTTATGGTTACAGCTTGCACTGTGTTCGTTGCAGGAATGGCATTGATCAGCGTGTTGTAAGCTGATCTGACCGCTGTATCTTCACTCCAGGATTCAACTTCAGTTGTTGCCGAAGTTCGGTCGAACCCGTCCTGATCGATACCGATGCCGTTGACCACAATAGCTGTGGCACTTGTGCTGGCTCTTCGTAACTGAAGTGTGATTTCGGCTTTTGTGATATTTAAAAGATCATAAGAGGCCAATGTAGGAAGGCGAGGGTCAAAATAAAATTCCACTGATCTAAACGTTGTGTAAGTTGAACTTGTAGATTGAAACGGCGTTAGTACTGATCCTGAAAAAGCTGAGCTGCCGATTGAGTTCCCGTCATTATGAATGTAGGTATTTAAAAGTTTGTAAGTTGGGCTCGTTGTGCAGGTTAAAGCTGAAACCGAATAAGTTGACCCCGTTAAAAACAGCAGGGGGCGTGAAGCTGTCGCAGTGTCGGTTTGAACAAAAGCATCGTCACCGCTGACGACTTTAAAATTACCATCCTGAAGCAGCGAGGTTGTAGTGTGAGAGGTTCCGGTCAGAAGGTTTTCAATTTGAAGGTCAAAAGTGTTCTGAGTATTCACTTTGTAATGCGAAAGAGCCCAGTCTAAGTAGAAAGTATTGGGCACAGTTCCGGCAGGTGGGTTTGTACCAGCGGTACAGGCACCGACACACGAATACATTCTGTCTGTAACATAAGGTGACGAGCTTGAAACGTTATTTCCAGGAGGGCGGCCCGTGAATACGCCGTCAACGAAAATGGCTTCAGTATCAGAGCTATCGCGCGAAGTGACGAGCATGAGATGGGCATCAGTTAAAGAGTAGTTATTTGTCGGGAACGTGTAAGTAAATTCGAAAGGCCATTGAGAGTCAGTTGCGATAGTTCCCAATTGGCGGCGCGTAGTATTGAACGGTAAGTCGGAATTAGTCCAGGTGGTAATGTCGCTTGAGGCTTCAACTATTTTTGTGACTGTATAAAGTTGTCCGGGGTCGATGTCGGATCGGCCTCCGCCACCGCCGTCGTCAATAACTGAATCTCCAAGGAAATTTCCCTTAGAAGCCGGGTCGGCCACGCCGTCACATGATGACATAAGTGTCACCATAGCAGCATATGCTAAAATAAGAGCGATAACAGCTGAACGTCCCATATAGCTTATTATCCGCTAGTTGCCAGGCCATCTTAAGTGAAAACCGAAATTATTTTTTTTAAAAGCGATATACGCGGTCTCGAAATCCTGATGTCTTATTCTGAAACGCAGGTTTTGACTGTGGACAAAACTTCTTAATATTTAGAAACCACAATTGTTTCCTGGTTTTTGCTAATTGAATATGTATAAATAAAAATATGAAACTTAAAATAACGATTGCGTTTTTAATTGTCTGTGCGGGATTTCTTTATTTAGTGTTCAAAGGCGGATACTTCTCAAGTAATCCGGTCGTTGTGCAAAAGGTTGAGCAAGGCCTTACCGGAACTGCAATCTTAGAAAAAATTTCGGGTTTTGATCTGCGTGACTATAAAGGGAATAAGTTAGCTATCAACAAGGAAGAACTTTTAGGGGCAGACAAAGCTATCGTTCATTTGTGGGCATCATGGTGTGGTCCTTGTGTTAATGAGGTGCCGGAGCTGATTGAGTATTCTAAAAAAAATCCACAGGTAAAATTCGTCATTGTCTCTTTGGATGATTACAATGAAGATATTCTGAAATTTCTGAAAAGCTTTCCGGAGTTTGATTCAGCAAATTATGTAAGAGTGTGGGATGTTAATAAAAACATTTCAGGTTTGTTAAAAACGGACCGCCTGCCGATGAGTTTTTTAATCGACAAAAGTAAGCCTGAGCCGCGCGTAATAGCAGCGGCTGCAAACTGGAAAAACCTTGGATTCTAGTGACCAGGTTTTGCCGGATATTACAACGCCGGCAGAGTTTCAGAATTTCGGAAAAAACAATCCAGGTTTTCTTCAAGTTTCAAAACAGCTGTTATTACAAAACAATGAAGAGCCGGGTATTCTATCGTTTCCGGAGTCGGGGTCACTGCCTGTCGTATTCGCTAATGACAAGTACGCGATAAAATTCTTTCCGAAAGTTTATGAGGATGCATTTGGCAGTGAGTTTGCCGCTTTGACTTTTCTGAACAAGCACAACTGCGCTTGTCCGAAAATTTTTATGCATGGAAAATTTGATTCATGGCACTACTTGATCATGGAAAAGCTAAAAGGCCAAAGTTTGAAAAACCTTTGGCCAAATCTTACGCCAGATGAAAGAGCAAAAGCGTGTTTTTCAGTAGGGAAAGAATTGAAGAAGATTCATTCGCTTCCGGTCAGCAATGCAGAGTTAGGCCAGACTCAAAGCTGGGAACTTTTTTTGAATAATCAGCTGAGTGGTTGTTTCGAACGCCATCAGAAGTTGGGCTTGCAAAAAGACTTATTATCGCAAATTCCTGACTTTTTAAAAAGTGTCAGCCTTCAGTCCGATGGCCTTTCGTTTCTGCACACAGAAGTTATGCAGGTTCATGTCTGTTTTGAAAAACACGGAAACGAACTGGAATTATCAGGGCTGCTGGATTTTGAACCTTCCATGGTAGGTGCATATGAATATGATTTTGCTTCGGTGGGGGTGTTTCTTTCTTCTGGAGATAGAGCGGCGCTTAAAGGATTTTTTGATGGCTATGGGATAGCAAAAGTGAACTCTTCTGAGTTTCGCCGAAGAATTCTTGCGTACACACTACTTCACCGTTATAGCAATCTGAAATGGTATCTCGAATTTATGCCGCAAGCACGGACGTTAGAGGAGCTTGCGGATTTGTGGTGGGCTGTAGATTAACAATTAAATTATAATCCCAGGCGTTTTTTGAGTTCGTCGGCTTTTTTCTTAGCCTCGTCTTCAACTTGTTTTTTGGCTTTATCTTCAGCGTCTTTTTTTGCTTTGTTAGCCTGATTTTCAAAGTCGTTTTTTGCCTGAGCGATCTTAGCTTCGATTTGCTTTTTTTGATCGTCTATTTGGTTTTGAACTTTTTTAATTTCACCTTGCGTCTGGTTTTTTAAAGCCGACACTTGATCATCCAACTGGGCTTTCAGCTTTCCGACTTCGGCGTTAATCGTTGCCTGAAGTTTTTCATTCGCCTCTTTTACTTTATTTTGTAAAAGATTTGAAAAGCCTTTTTCAAGCTCGCGGCCGAGACTTGAGCGAATTTCAATACCTAAATTTTTCAGTTCACCTTTGGCCGAAGCCTCTAAATCGAACGAATGAATTCCGCCCATTGTGCTTTGGAGAATTTCATTCAAGGTGGCGTCGGCAGCTTTGATATCGAAATTAACCTCGTTGAACACGTTGTTAAGCCTGATATCGAAATTTTTTAGCGCGACGACATTTATAGTGCTGTCTAAGCTGACTTTCGTTTTTGGAATCGAAATGCTTCCATCTTTGTTTTCAAAAAGTTTTAAGCCTTCCAGAAAGTATGAACCTACAATGAAGTCCGTTTTAATAATTGAGTCGACGGCGCGGTTATCAAACATTGCGTTCAATTTGATTCCATTAACGTTAAATTTATTAAAATCACCTTCAATTTTTGCTGTGGTCGGTAAACCGATCTGGCGCTGATTCGAAGTAATGTTGCTAATAAGACCGTTAACATCACCATAGTCGGCCTGCGCATTTGATTTCGATGAAACTTTTACTTTTTGGATCCAGTAAAGCGGATATCCGTTTTTGACCGGGAATTCATACGTGACGCCTTCACTTCGCGGAAGGGGCTGAATAGTGTCGTCGGCCGGTTTTGCCGTCTGCTTGTCGCCATCGAGCATTTTTGCATACTTCGGAGGTAAGTACTTTTGAGCCGTTTTTTTGTAGCGGTCCAGTTTCGCCATGTAAGGCGTTAAGTAGCCCATGAATAGTTCTTTTGCGAAGCTGGCCGCATCGATCTTCGGAATTTTAAATCGCGACTTTAAAGTATCGATGTCTTTTTTAATTTGATCGTTGATAGATTTATAATCCGAATCCAGACCTTTAATGTCGGTATCGAACTGGCTTTTAAGGTCGGTTACTTGTTTGTTGCGGGCCTCGACGTCTTTCAACAGAGTGTTGGCTTCTTTAACGGAAGCATCCAGCTCCTGCAAATTTGAAAAGTTACTGAATTTAATTTTCCCGAAACGTTCTTTGAAAGAGTTCAGCTCTTCCGTGGTAGGAAGGGTTTTTACTTTTTCGTTCCACTCGTTTTGTTTAGTTTTCCATTTCGAGTTGATGTCAGCAATCAGTTTTTTTGAAACGATTTGATCCTGGATGTTTTGCAGTTGCGCATCGAACTTACCGGTCTTCAGAAACTCTGCCGTATCGCCGAGGATGTTGTTTTCACCCTCTTTATCGATTTTGTTCATGGCTTTTTCTTGCAGCTGATCGACGAACCCCGGGCCATCATCTGACGGCTCCGGAGGAGCTACTTTGCCGGGGCGGCTTCTCTTTGATTTAAACTGCACGCCTTCTACAGCAATCTCTTCCACAACAAATTTTACGCGCAATAAGGCATCCCAGTTAACATCAAAGCGGATGTCGGCAAGCTCAAGCGCATTTAATTCCGGCTGCTTGCTGTCAGTCAGTTCGATTTTTTTAATACTTACATTTCCTTTTAAGAAAGAGCTTTTGAATTCACCGACATTAACTTCGGCGCCAAGAGCCTTGTAACCGGCCCACTCAATGGCCTTCTTCATATGAAGATCGAAGAAAAGTAAAAAATAAATATAAACGAGAAGTGAAACAATGATAAACGGAATGATCGCATTCCATCTGATCGGGCCTTGAACTTTTTTTGGTTTTGAAACTTCTGTGCTCATGATTAAGCCCCGTACAAGTTGTTATATTTTTGATACCAGTCATAAAATTTGGTGGCCTTAAGCGCTTTCCAAACTTTCGTATTCTCAACATGCGAAACGACGGCAACTCTGTATTTTAAAATCATAGAACGGAATGCAAAAAAGAGAATCGGGCACAAGATAAGCGAGATCATGAACGATCCCATTACGATCGAATTATTAAAACGCGTCATCGGCAAGAGAGGCACGTTGTACATTTTTGTCCAGATTGGGCGAAGAGATTCTTGTTCCAGTAAAGCGCGGCCAATCGGGTCTGCAACCGGATCCAGCAAGAACGCCACAAACTTAAAAAAGAAGGCTGATAAAAATGCGGCCCCTAACTGTACTCTAAAGAAGAAAACAACGATCAGAACGAACAATGTCTGAAGCGAGAGAAACGGGGCGAAGCCCAGGAATACTCCGAAGGCCAGGCCGCTGGCGATTTGATTCTGGCCTGTTTCAGAGTGTAATAAACGAATTAAAGCGATAATTTGTCTCATTAAAATGGGCATAATTAACCTTGATTCCTTTCATACTCTTCCACGTCATGTTTGACAGTAGGGTTGAGAGCAAAAATAAGACCACCGAGTAAGGCGTATGACAGAGTGAAAATCTGAAGAGTGGTAATAGCGGTAATAGAGGCTTTTCCGACTTCTTCGCTTACATTGGAAAATAGAAAGTAAAAGGCGTATTGTCCGACGCCGACCCCGCCAGGCATGATCGGCAAGGCCGAAGCGACAAAGCCGAAACAGCATAAAGAAAAGAAGATTAAAAATGAAGGGGGTGTCACGCCAAGAGCGGCGACAACAGAATACAAATAGTAAATAGCCAAAAACTGCGAAAGGCTGCTGGCTAAAAAACTTTTTAGCTGTACCTTGGAATTTCTGAAGGTGATGAAAGTAAAGTGCAGGCTTTTAATCAGCTTTTCGAGATTCACCAGAATTTTAGAATCTTTGCTGACCAGTAGTTTTGAAATGAAAGTAAAAATAAACGGCAAAAACAAAAGAGCCGTTGTTATTCCGACAAAAATCAGAAGACTGCTGAGCCCGATTTTAAAAATAAAATCAGAAGGGTTCTGCAAATAATCCAAACCTAAAAACGCAGTCGCCAAAGTAATCATGGCGAAGAGCCCGAAGATTCTGTCAGACATGACTGTCGATAAAGCACTGGTTCTGGAAACAGTTTTGTTTTTAGAGAGTTCAATGGCTTTCACAATGTCGCCACCAACGCCTCCGGGAATGAAGAAATTAAAAAACATTCCAACGAGAGTCAGTTGAATGGTTTTGAAAAAGCGAACGTAGGTCACAAGGTCCACGAAAAGCTTCCAGCGGTAAGACCAAATGACAACCTGGCCGAAGAAAATAATAAGTCCGAGCGCAATTATCTTTGGCTGACCAAGTACGAACTTTAACTGTTGAAGGTCAAATGGGCCCTTTTTTACGAGGATGAATAAAAGCAGAAGCGCTAAAAGAGGCCGCCATATTTTATTAAGAATGCGCATGGCCCATTGTCGCTGTCCCGGCGCGAGAGTCAAGGCCTCGCACCGTCAAGATTAAGCCTGATGAGTTTTGAAAATCAGCTGCAAATTTTTAAGGAAAGATTCGAGATTTTTTAAAGGCAAAGAAGTCGGTCCATCGCATAAAGCTTCAGCAGGATTCGGATGAGTTTCTACAAAAATACCGTCAACTCCCACCGCAACCGCTGCTCTTGCTAGTGGCCATACCATATCGGCACGTCCGCCGCTTGATTCGCCGGTCGCACCAGGCAATTGAGTTGAGTGAGTGCAGTCCATAATTACCGGGAATCCCAAACGGCGCATTTCGACTAAACCCGTCATGTCATTAATCAGGCGGTTGTAGCCGAACGTAGTTCCGCGCTCGCAAAGTAAAAGTTTATCATTACCGGCCTGAACAGCTTTGTTGGCTATGGCCTTCATGTCCCAAGGAGCAAGAAACTGACCTTTTTTGATATGAATAACACGGTTGGTTTTTGCTGCAGCAACAAGTAAGTCAGTCTGGCGGGAAAGAAACGCAGGTATTTGTAACACTTCAGCGTATTCTGCTGTTTCTTGAACCTGAATCGTTTCATGAACGTCAGTGATGAGCGCGCAGCCAAGTTTAGATTTGATTTTATCCAGTGATTTTAGAGCGGATTGCATTCCCGGTCCACGGAAGCTTGATGAACTTTGACGGTTGGCTTTGTCAAATGAGCACTTCAGAATCCAGGGAATTCCTAACTGATCTGTCACGCGCTTAATTTCAGTTCCGGTCTCGATGACCATGCCTTCATCTTCGATGATGTCAGGGCCGGCAAACAGAACAAAATTCTGAGCATCGCCCCACGTGATTTTTTTTGAAGGAGTATCAAGCGTGACTGTTTTCTTAAGGGCGGTAAATTCAGTTTTCATAGGACCTTATCTTAGGACTGTTTTACCGAAAATTCGACTGCTTTTTTTACAGCATCGATCACGATATTCTGAGTTTTTTCATCCATGTCCGGATACATCGGGATGCTGACCACGTGGTCTGCCGCCCAGCGTGAAACCGTGATATCGTGAGTAGTAGCTACATTTTGCTTATACCAAGGCTGATCAGCCATCGTCATTGGGTAGTGTACGGCTGTTGGCACCTGAAGTTCGGTCATTTTCTTCTGAAATAAGTCACGGTTTGTAACTGTAAGAGTGTATTGCGCCCAAACGCTGCCATTGCCATCTTTGATGTGCGGTGTTGTAAATGTCTGGTCAATCTTCTCTAACCCGGCGAAGGCTTCGGTGTAGCGGGAAGCAATTTTTTGGCGCTGCTCAACTTCCCAATCGTATCGCTCCATTTTCGAAAGAAGAATGGCGCACTGAATGGTGTCTAAGCGGCCGTTCAACCCAAGGCGGGTGTGATAATAGCGCTTTTCAGAGCCGTGATCGCGGATTTCACGCATGATTTGGTTTAATTTGCTGTCGTTGGTGAAAATGGCTCCGCCGTCGCCGTAACACCCAAGCGGTTTTGCAGGATAGAAAGAAGTGCCAGCAGCGGTTGTGACAGCTCCGCTTTTTTTGTTTTTGTATTTAGCCCCGTAAGACTGGGCTGTATCTTCAATGACAGGTATGTTGTGTTTTTTTGCTAAAGCATTAATTTCATCCAGGTCAGCAGCTTGCCCGTAAAGTGAAACCGGCATGATGGCTTTAGTTTTCGGAGTGATGGCTGCTTCTATTTTTTTAACGTCAATATTGAAAGTCTTTTTGTCGATGTCGACAAAAACAGGTTTTGCGCCTGCGAGGACGATGGTTTCAGCAGTAGCAATAAACGAAAATGCTGTTGTGATAACTTCATCACCAGGACCTACTCCTAACGCCATTAAAGGAATAAGTAGTGCGTCAGTGCCGCTTGCAACAGCTAAACAATGTTGCGAACCCGTATGTTCGGCCAGCTTTTTTTCAAGCTCTGCCACTTCAGGACCGCCAATATACGCGCCGCTCTCAAGAACTTTTTGAATCCGACCATCGATCGATTCCTTTAACGCTAGATATTGAGACTTAAGATCTATAAAAGGGACGCCCATGCTAACTCCTTTAACCGGTTTTTGGACTATTATTCCTCTAAGTTTCTACTATGTCTATTGTGGAAAAAAAGCTTCACGTTATGACTCGTCTCGTGACAATATATTCACTTATTGAAAGAAATTTCAGGAGGATCGTCGTGATTAAATTCGCATATGTTGTTTTTAAGCTATCAGCTTTTGTCTTAATTTGCGCCCCTTTCGCGCAGGCAGAAGGAAAGATGAGTGCCATGCAGCCGAATTCGCTTGTTCCTGAAGTGAGAAAATTTGAGTTAGATGAAAAAATTAATCCTTGCGACGACTTTCATGGTTATGTCTGCTCAAAAGTGGAGAGTGGATTTAAATTGAGAGATGACAGAAGTGTACATACGTTTTCTTTCAATGATTCTGATGAGCGTCTTCTTGAAAAGAAAAAAGAATTTTTCAAAAATATTGATCAGATAAAAAATCTTAGCCCGCGTTCACAGCAGTTTAAAGATTTTTACAAAGCGTGTATGAATGAAGAGGCTTCTGCAAAAGAAGAGCGTGCGCTTGTCAAATCTTTAGCCGAAGAAGTTGATAACGTTAAAACTATCGACCAATTTATTGAACTGAACCGCCAAAATATGACAAATGAAAAGTGGTCAGTGATGAGTTACGATATGTTACCGAATATCGATAACCCACTTGTTTATGATCTGGCGTTTGATGTGACTTTGATGGGTCTTCCGGAGCACAGTTATTACGACAATAAAGAACTCGTAACTGAGTTCACAAAATTAATGGCTGAGTTTTTTAATACCATCTACCCGAATGGTAACAAGGAAGAGCATTTAAAGCGTGCACAGGCAATTTTGGATTTTGAGAATAAGTTTAAAGCCACTTATCCTTTGCCTGCGGAATTCCGTAACCGGTACACGGAGCCGCGAAAAATTTCTCGCGCTAACTTTATAAAAAGCATCAGTAAAATGAAGCTTCAGTCATTTTTTGATAAAAATATTCCTAAAAAAACTCAGATTCGTGACTTCGTTCCTGAAAGTACTGAATTTTTAGAAAAGGAACTGAAGGCTGAAAATCTGCAAGTCTTGAAGGATATGTATTTGTACCGCAATGCCCGGATGTATATGGATGATGCTTACCCGGAGCTGTTTAAAAAACGCTGGGAGTTTTCACATAAATTTTTGGGCGGGCCAATTTCCCGTTCTGTTCGGGAAGAGCGCTGCACAGAAGGGGCAATGGGAGCCTTCACTCGGGAGCTGGATATTGAAATGCTTCCGCGCGTGTTTCCTGATTTTCCGAAACAGAAAATGGTCGCCGTCGCTGAGAAAATCCGAAGCTCTATTATCTCGGGTATTCAGAAGAACACTTGGTTGACGCCGAAAAGTAAAGCCGGCGCCATTAAGAAAATTAAAACAGCGAAGCTTCAGCTTGTGCAGCCAACGACTGAAAAAGAATGGGATTTTCGCCCGGTTGTGAAACTAGATTCTGAAAAACGTTATGAAAACGGAAGAATTCTGGCTGAAGCCAGCCACAGAGAAGCTTTCCGAAAAATGCGCGAAGGTGTGAACCAGTTAGCCTGGGGAATGGGGCCGCTGACGGTGAATGCTTATTACTCTCCGGATAAAAATAAGTTCGTTTTACCGATCGGAATTTTACAGTATCCGTTTTTCGTAAAAGATGGCGATCTCATCGAAAACTTAGGAGCTGTAGGTGCTGTCGTTGGCCATGAGCTTGGCCACAGCATTGATGATGAGGGTTCGAAGTTCGATTATAAAGGCAAGCTGAACCAGTGGATGTCAGATGAAGACATCAACAAGTTCAAAGAACGAGGACAGAAGATGATTGCGCAGTTCAATGCCATCGGCCATAACGGCGAACTCACTCAAGGTGAAAACATCGCAGATCTTGTTGGATTAACCTTTGCGTACGATGCGGCCTTTCCGGAAAACAAAGGCAGCGTGGCTGATAAAAAGAAATTCTTTGTGGCTTACGGCCGTTTGTGGTGCGAAGTCATGAGAGATAAAGCGCGCGAAATGCAATTAAAGACCGACCCGCACAGTTTGGGTGAGGCCCGCGTGAACGAACAAGTTAAACATCAGAATGGTTTTTACGAAGCATTCTCATGTAAAAAGGGTGATAAGCTTTATATTGATGAAGCAGAAAGAATCCGCATTTGGTAAAAGCTCCACTTTCAGAAAAGACGCTGAACCTTCTTGAGCTGCAGCCCGTGATTCCGGTATTTACGGGGCACACTCAAACTGTTATTGGGCATATTGTGCCTTCAGTGACCACACAAAGAAGCTATTCGGAACATCTCTTGAAGTTACCGGATGGTGATGAACTTTATTTGCTTTATAGCGACCAGGGTGGACCGTTTACTGTTACACTGGGGCACGGCTTAGGCGGAAGTTCGGATGCGGATTATATCAGACGCACGGCCGATCTTGCTGTGGCGAACAAATGGAATGTCATTTTAGTTAATCACCGCAGGGCCAGCCCTAAAGCAAAAGCAAAGAAGAGTTATCACTCAGGCCGCGGTGAAGATATGAGTGCGGTGTTGGAGTGGAGCCGAAATCAGTTTAAAGGAAGCCGCCAAATTGCTGTCGGGTTTTCGATGAGCGGCAGCATCTTGCTGAATTTACTTTGCAGACGAAGCGGCACTGAACAGCCTGATTTCGGAATAGTAGTAAATGCTCCGCTGAATTTGAAAGATGCGGCCTTTAAGTTAAGTAGCGGCTTTAATAAGACCTACGATATCCGATTTTTTTATACTCTTAAAAAAATCATCGAGTCGGATTCTGAATACAAACTACCTGTCTATGGCCGAACCCTTGATGTGGACCGCTTATATACGTCAAAGGCGAACGGTTTTAAAGATGCGTTTGATTATTACGACACTTGTTCTGCGTTTTCGCATGTGCAAAATATTGAAACTCCGACATTTGTTTTGTCGGCGCATGACGATCCGTTTATTGATGTAAAATATTATCTAGAAGCAAAATGGAACAAGAACGTTCATTTGACGCTGCAGAAGTACGGCGGGCACATGGGATATTTTAATAAAATAAAAGACCCCAAGTACGGCCGCCGATGGCTTGACCATTACCTGGGATCTGTGTTTTCGAACATTCAGGATATGATTTAAAATTATTTGAGTTGTCTGAAAATCCATGTCTCATCCTTTTCTACCTGCATGATCCTCGGTTCAGTGAACAGCAATAGATGTACGATCAGCCAAAGACCTTTAGCGGCTCTATAGCTGATGTAAAGCGCCAGATTGAAAACAATCAATCCCGCTTTGAATAAGATATTTATTTTTTCATTTATCAATTTCGCCGCATATATCAGGCGCAGCAAATTAATCTCTTCCCAGTGCTCTTTATAAGCTTTTACCGCTTTCATTTTGATTTCTCCTTTGTTGAGGCGGATTAAATTGATCACAGCGAAATGCAATGACCAAAAATATAAATTTTTAAGTATAAAATTTTCTAACTACTAACGATTATTTTTCTTTTGAGTGCGCCTTATAAGGCGCTATCCGTGGAGGGTGTCTTGACGACGTCAGAAAGAAGAATATCTTTAGATTTTTGAATGCTCATTGCCGATTCGGCAGTCATTCCAATTGCAGATGCGAATTGAATGTTTGCTTTAGACTGAGCTTTAGTATTTTGAATCATGATATCCTCCTTTCGTTAATTTAACTATCGGTGACAGTAGAAACTTTTTCAATTGAAATTATTTTTTGGCCCGCATTATCAAAAGTTATTGGTTCCAAAGTGGAATCATTTAATAAAAAAAGAGAGTGAAATATCAGTGAATTGAAATAGAATGGCCGCATGGATAACGTTGTAGAAATTAAGAATGTATTCAAATCATATCAGCTGGGCTCGACAGAGGTCTACGCGATACGTGGATTGTCTCTGAATATCCGGCGGGGCGAATTTACCGCACTCATTGGCGCGTCAGGTTCAGGTAAGACAACACTTTTGAATCTGGTTGGAAGCCTGGATAACGCCGACAAAGGTGAGATTCTGATCGAGAATGTTTCCTTAAAAAATTTAAATGAAAATCAGAAAAGTTTTTTAAGAAATGAAAAGATCGGTTTTATTTTTCAGTCTTTCAATCTTGTTCCGGTGTTGAATGTTTTTGAGAATGTTGAGGTGCCACTCACGATACGCAAAGGCTTAAAAGATGAAGAGCGTAAAGCCCGTGTACTGACTGCGCTTAAAGATGTGGGACTGGAAGAATTTTTACACCACCGCCCGGATCAGCTTTCAGGAGGCCAGCGGCAGAGGGTCGCGATTGCCCGTGCTCTTGTAACAGAGCCGGTTTTGATCCTCGCGGATGAGCCAACAGCTAATCTGGATTCAAAGACCGCGCATCACATTATTGATCTGATGCTGGAACTTAATAGAAAACGCAATACGACTTTCTTCTTCTGTACGCATGATGAGAAGCTGATGAGCCGTGTACAGAGAATTATTAAAATTAAAGACGGAGCGCTGGTCGACTGATGTTTTTAAAGTTTGCTTACCTAAACCTTTTTCGTAATAAGCGCCGGACGTTGTCGACCGGCCTTGCGATATGTATCGGGTTTGTGGGGTTAAATTTATTAGGCGCCTATATCTACAGAGTTAAGAAGGCATTAGACACCACTTCAGTCTATTCCGCATTAAACGGTCACGTGAAGATTTATAAAAAGGATTCGCTGGCTCAGTTTTCGTTGCAACCGCAGAAATATATTTTTAATCAGAACGAAGCCGCAAAAGTTGAAACAGTACTGGCGAGCTTTGGGGATTCAATCGACTACGTCGGCCGGAACTTAAACGGCACAGGCTTACTTTCTAACGGTCATGTTTCTCATCCGGTGATGTTCAGCAGCTTTGAGCCCGAAATTTACGCCCGCTCTTTACTTCAGCCGGATATTACCATGTGGGCAAAGGACTGGGTTTTGCCGTCACAATTTGAAAGCGTAAAAGTTTTTGAAAGAAATAATGAGGTCATATCTATTACACCGAAAATTGCTGACATTATGGGGGTTCATTATCCGTTGGCGAATAATGAATCCCTGCAGTTAGCCGGGCGCACTCTGGACGGAGACTTAAACGCGGTTAACGTTGATTTGGGTGCGGAGCATACAACAGGCATGCAATTTCTGGAAGATACCTTAATACTGGTACCTTTTAAAAAAGTGCAGGAGCTTTTCGGGACGGAGGGTAATGAGTCGTTTTCCGTTTATCTAAAGAAAGATATCGATCTTAAGATATTCAAGAATACTCTGGAAAAGCGCCTCTCAGACGCCGGTGTGCAGGCGGAGACTTATTTTTATTACGATGAAAAAATTAATTCCGTTTATCTAGGGACAATGGGATTTCTTTATGTAATGGGCGCGTTCTTTGTCTTTTTGATCGGTACGGCTGTCAGCTTAACCATCATTAACTCGCTGAC
>JAJFMT010000107.1 GCA_020696855.1 Pseudobdellovibrio sp. | reverse complement strand
GGCTCTTGCTCTTCGGGTTCGTTGTCAGCGGAAGGCCCCGAAGGATCCGCCAGCAAATTTAGCGATGTAAATAGGGCCAATAAGATGACTAATCTTTTGTTCATAACGAGCCTCCGCAAAAGCGTTTTGCCAAAAGATTGCAAAACACAATCCAGATATTTCAGATTTCTAAAGGAATTTAAGCGTAAACGGGTAACTCAACGACAAAAACTGTGAATTCGCCACTGTCGTCGTAATAAAGGCGTCCCGAATGGGCGTCTACTATGTTTTTAGAGATACTGAGACCCAATCCGGTGCCGATCCCTACTTTTTTTGTCGAGAAAAACGGTTCAAAAAGGCGGCTCTTAATCGCAGGATCGATTTTAGGCCCTGAGTTAGCGACCAAAAGTTTTACAGAGGTGGGCCCAATTTCGGTTTTGATTCTGATCTTGCGCTGCCCGGTCGGAAGCTTCACTAACTCATCAATCGCATTAGAAACGATATTTAAAACAACCTGAGAAATCTCAACCGGTCTGCAGTTGATCTGACAGTCGTTTTCAAAATCAGTGTCCAGCTGAATCGCATGATGATTAAATTTTTCTGAGCAAAAATCCATAACGTCATCGATGATTTCACTCAGTAATATTACACTGAATGGCTCGTTCAAAGTGCCGCGCGAATATTGACGGAGACCTTTAATAATTTTTGTAATTCTTGAAATCGCTTTCGTCGCTTTATTCAGTTTTTCAATCACCATCTCTTTAGGAGAGGCATTCGACGCCAGCTGATCTGAGGCCAGTTCAATGTATCCCAGCACCAGCGCCAGCGGATTATTGATCTCATGCGCGATCTCGCCTGAAATCTCTCCGATGGCAGCCAAACGTGTCGAATGCTGAAGCTTCGCTTTTTCTTCAATCAGCTGCGCCTGGCTTTCCTGCAAAAGTTTATTTGTAAACTCCAAGTCAAGGGCGTACTGAATGCGGTTCACCACTTGTGTGTGAGCAATTCTGTTCTGATTCAGCATATAGAAAAACGCGATCAGCAAAATCACAGAGGCACTCAATGCCATATCGTTGTTGTCAGCTAACGCCAGATAAAATAAACAAAAGCCCGCAGGCGCAATCATCACCGACTGAAAAAAATACGCCAGCCGCAGATTATTTGAAAGCGTCATCATCGAAGAAAGAACAAAACCGATTAAGAGACAAATCGTTGTAATATTCGAGTTCGCATCTTTAAAGCGAAGCTCAATAATAGAAACCATAATGGTGATCGACCAGAAAATCCCGTTCGCAACAATGTTGTACTTAATAAATTTTGCGGCCGACTGAAAATCAATAACGGTTTTTTCAAACAGGTATGCAATGCCGTAACGTGAAACCGCCAGAAACATCAATAAAACGCCCAGCCACCCGACTAATCCCGCATACTGAACGGTTTCAAGCCGGTGATACATCACCCAAATAGAACCCATTAAAAAACCCGGCGCTGCCCCTAAAGATTTATTTACGAGCTCGCGGTCGAGCTCGTAAAGGGCCTGGGCCTGATATTTTTGAGAGTACCGGAAACGTAAAGGCATTAAATTTTTTCGATAATAACTGCGATTCCCTGACCGCCACCGATACAAGCTGTACCCAGAGCATACTTGCCGCCTCTGCGGTGAAGCTCATACACCAGATGATTCATGATTCTTGTGCCTGAAGCCGCCAGCGGGTGGCCCACGGCGATCGCGCCACCATTCACATTCGTGCGTGAACGGTCAAGCTTCAGTTCTTTTTCAACAGATAAGTACTGAGCCGCAAAAGCTTCATTCACTTCAACGATATCCATTTGATCTAACTTTAAACCGGCCTTTTCTAAAGCTTTACGTGACGCCGGCGCAGGGCCAATGCCCATCACTTTCGGGTCACATCCCACATAAGCCCAAGAAACAATACGTGCTAAAGGTTTTAAGCCTTTTGCCTTCGCATACGATTCGCTTGTCAGTAACGAGCAAGCTGCACCGTCAACAATTCCTGAAGCCGTTGCCGCAGTCACTAAACCGTCTTTTTTAAATAATGATTTAAGCGAAGAAATTTTTTCTAAAGTGGCATCCGGCTTAGGGTGCTCGTCTTTTTCAACCGTTAGCTCGCCTTTTTTAGTTACAACTTTCACAGGAGAAATTTCCGCAGCGAAATAATTTTTATCTAACGCCTGTTTGTAACGTTGCTGAGTCTGAATCGAATACTCATCGCAAGCAGCACGGGTCACATCATATTGTGCGCCCAGGTTCTCAGCCGTAATCGCCATTGGAATTCCGGCGTAACTGTCTGTCAGTGCAGAGGTCATCGCGTCTTCAAGTTCAAAATTACCCATGCGTAATCCGTCGAAGCGGACTTTGCGTGCCACAAATGGAATTTGCGACATCTGCTCGACACCGCCTGCAAGTACAACTGAAGTGTCGCCAGAGCGAATTGTTTCGGCTGCGTTAATCCAAGATTGAAAACCTGATCCGCAAAGACGGTTTACAATATACGCGCCAACATTCACAGGAATACCGAGTTTTAAACCGGCATGTCTTGCTAAGTAAGCCGCATCTGCGCCCGCCTGTACCACGTTACCGATAATCACCTGACCGACGTCTTCAGGTTTTACACCTGCGGCCTCTAAAGTTCCGCGGCCTGCGGCTACGGTTAAATCTGTTGCTGAAATATCTTTCAAGGAACCACCAAAGGCCCCGAAAGCTGTTCTTTTGCCTGATATAAATACTATGTTTTCCATGCGAGGTAGGTTAAGAATAAGTGCGCTTATTAGCAAGCAATTTTAGGAGTGATATGAACATCCTTGTTATCGGCTCAGGCGGACGCGAACACGCAGTTGTTAAATCGCTATCAGAATCACCCTCAGCACCTAAAATTTATTGCGCACCCGGTAACGCCGGCATCGCCGCGCAAGCCACTCTACTTAAATTAGATGTTAAGAATCACAATGATGTTGTTAAAGCCTGCAAAGAAAACAAAATTGACCTTGTTTTCATCGGCCCTGAAGACCCGCTTGTAGACGGTTTAGCTGATTCCCTGCGCGATAACAGCATTCTTGTTTTTGGCCCTTCTAAAGCGGCTGCGCAACTTGAGGGTTCAAAAATCTTCGCAAAAGAGTTCATGAAAAAAGCGCACGTTCCGACTGCTAAAGCCGTTACCGTGTCTACTGTTGAAGCCACAATGAAAGCTTCAGAAAATTTTTCGGCTCCTTACATTTTAAAAGCCGATGGCCTCGCCGCAGGAAAAGGTGTTTTCATTTGTAAAACCGAGGCCGAGCTGCGACTGGCCGCCCAGCATTTGTTTGAACTCAAAGGTTTAGGCCGTGCGGGTGAAACCGCTCTGCTGGAACAAAATTTACCGGGCTATGAGCTGAGCTTCTTACTTTTAACCGACGGAGAAAACTTCTCTGCGCTGCCACTCGCGCAAGATCACAAGCGTTTACTCAATGATGATAAAGGCCCAAACACCGGCGGCATGGGCACCGTGGCTCCAATGAAAATTTCTGAAGAGCTTTACCAAAAAATTATTTCAAAAGTCGTTGCGCCATCAGTTCAGCAGCTTAAAAAAGAAAATTTTATTTTTCGCGGCGTTTTGTTTATCGGCATCATGGTTGTTGATAACGAACCTTATGTTCTGGAATACAACGTGCGTTTCGGTGACCCCGAAACGCAAGTGATTCTACCGCTGATCAAAAATGATTTAGCTGAAGTTTTTCATGACGTCAGCCGCGGGCAACTTCGTCCTTTAGAAATTAAAAACCAGTTCTCTTTTTGTATCGTGAACGCGGCCGCAGGCTATCCTGATAAGCCACAGAAAAACACTCCGATCGAGCTGCCGCAAAACCAAAGCGATCAGTACATCTTACACGCAGGAACCGCGCTCAGCGCCGAAGGCAAGCTGGTCTCGAATGGCGGGCGCGTGCTTAATATTGTAGCGGTCGGAAATTCCCGCGAAGAAGTCCGCGAAAATGCGTATAAGCTTAACGACCAAGTCAAAATGCATGGCCGGCAGTATCGCACTGACATCGGTGGCCGTTTTTAGTCACCGAATCAGGTTTGTTGTCTCGGAAATTTCGTTTGTTTCTTCAGCTCAATTCGAATTATTTTCATCTCGTTAGAAAAAATTAACAATCGGCCACTTTGTTGATGACCCCTTCCCTCGCAGAGTGCTAATTTTTTTGTTCCTAAAAGTTGTGTAGAGAGGGTGCGCCATGACCGAAGTTACAGATGCAGTTGTTGTTAATACATCAGGAATTGATACAGAAACTAATGTCGAAATTAATTCCGGCACTGAAACCACAACCGGCGAAGCTGTAAAGAACCTTGCATTCTACAACCGCAAACTTTCTCCGTACTTACCGGCGGAGTTTTTTGAGAGAACGCCGTTCAGAACTCTGTATGCCCCGCTTTTTCTTGGGCTTAACGTTTTATTAGTTTTAGCCGTACTGAACCTTGAACTTCACTGGACATTAAAAGTTCTTGCAGGAATTTTAATCGGTCAGTTTAACGCAGGTCTGGCGTTTATTTCTCACGAGACGTCGCACGGCCAGCACATCAGCAATAAAACGGCGCAGGATCTGTTAGTGCTTTTCGCATTTGCGCCTTACATGATTTCTCCGACATACTGGCGCTTTTGGCACAACCGTCTTCATCATGGTAACACTCAGTATATTTTAAAAGATCCGGATGCTTTCCCGAACACAACGGTTTACCGCGGTTCTAAGTTTATGCGTTTTGTTTTCGACTTCGCACCGGGCTCTGGCACGATTCGCAGTTATTTTTATTTTTTCTTCTGGTTTTCGTTTCAGTCATTCCTGAATCAAATCTACATGCGCTTCGGCAACAAAATGTGGGAGCAGATGAAGCACAACCGTGTTTCAGTTGAATTTGCTTTTCAAATCGCCCTTGTGGGTGCGTACATATACTTCATCGGTTCAGCGGCTCCGCTGTATTTAATTTTGATTCCGCTGGCGATTCAGAATTACACCGTGATGAGCTACATTTCGACGAATCACAACATCTCACCGTTAACTAAAATCAATGACCCGCTTGAAAATTCATTAAGCGTGACCGTGCACCCGTTACTTGAGAAATTGCATTTAAATTTCGGTTACCACGTCGAGCACCACATCTTCCCGCGCATGAGCGGGGCTTACGCCAAGAAGGTTCACTTCGAGCTTAAGAATCAGTTTCCTGAGACATATCAGGTCATGCCGAAGTGGCAGGCCCTGAAGCTTCTGTACAGCACGCCACGCCTTTATAAGAACGCCACAACGCTGATTCACCCGAAGACGCAAGAGCGCTACAGCACTTTACCTGTCGTTAAAAAGTTAAATTAAAAATTACCAGCTCCAGCGGAGCGATACTGCAGATTTGCTTTCGGCTTTTGATACCGAATGATTCACAACAAGATCTTTGTTGTTGTTTAAATTCTCAATAACTTCAGCTTCCGCGACTGCGGTTTTCATATCGTACTTTAAAGCGCCTTTAAACCAGCCCAGGTACTCGATCTTCGCTAAGGCCTGCGCTGCTAACAAACGTAAGCTTAACTTGTGTTGAGTGGCGTTGTGGCTGCTGTCGCTGCCGGTCGCGCCCAGGTTCACATCTGCACGCATTTTGTTTTGAACATTCTCTACGGTTTGACCAACGCGGGTATTTTTGATTCCCGAATTATCCCACCAGTACATCACAGAGTTATCGACGATTTTATTCACAACCATTCCTGAAGTATCCGTCGCTTCGATGGATTTACCGACACGGTTTGAAACTTCAACGATGGCGCTTTCGTTTTGAACGTTCTGAGGCATGTCTAATTTCTTCGTCATAAAAATATCAAACTTCGCCTCAGCACTGAGACTGACAAGTAAGATAAATGCTGTAAACCGAAGACTGGTTAACATGAAACTTCCCTCTATAACCCTATATTCAATAGGCGGGCCATCAGCCCTGCTATTAGAATAACCTGAACGCATATGGGCGTCCCAAAATGAGAATATATTTAGACGTCTGTCTAAGATTTTTACGCTTGAGGCGGCGAGCCTAACGCCCGTTCGGCTAGGAAGAATTTTCCTCTGGCAGACCTTAGTAATGAAAAAGGCCCTGGAATCCGCTTCCAGAGCCTTTTTTAGAACTTCTACCGAAGTAAAAATTTTAGATTATCGTACGCAGTTAAATGTTTTAGACGCGCAGAATTGAGTCTCTAAACGGCGTCTGTGGCTGCCTTTGATCGTCGCTTTATTAGCAATCTTCTCTAACAAATTTGCTACACAGGCTGAGTCACTTTGGTTCACGGCTAAAGTATCTTCTGTACATCTGAAACCACGGCTTTCCATCTGACGAATCTGACCGCGGTCACGGCTTGATTCACAACGGTCAACCAATTTGATGTTCGGCAAGAACGCATTTGAAACCATATCGTCCGCATTTTGTACCGGTGGTAAATTCTGCAAGCAGAATAAATCCGGCATCGCAAACGCACGGCGAGTTTCAATCGGCTGTGGAGGCAAAGGCTGTCCTGGGCCCGGTGGCGGATAGCTTGGGCCCGGTCCCCATGGAGGAGTCGGCGCTTGAGCCGCACAAATGACATCGCGGTCTGCACCTAAGCTTCTACACTCTACAACCTGATACGCATTTAAAATTAATGCAGGCTGCGAAGGAAACGACACTGTGTCACGGTAGTTTGAAATTACATTCGGCATACAGGCCACTTTCGCGTCTCTGTTGAAGCTGTCACAGCCGAAGCTGTCGCCTTGACCTAGAATCGCATCGTTAGTTCCCATGGCAAGAGCAGAAGCGCTAACTGCCATCACGAATAAAAAAGCTTTTACTGATTTCATTTGACCATCCTTTAAGGGTTTTTATTTTTCAGCCGCTGGCACGAAAAAAATCCGTGCACAACGATTTGCACCGAGGCGGTAAATTGCAATTATTTATCCTGAAGAAAGCCACTAGGATTGATTTTATAAAAAAAGTGTCAACTTCTACGACAAAAGTGACGGCCAAAGTCTTTAGAGTTTTCCCTCTAAAAATCCTGGTCTCGGCTGTAAAAAGCGAATCTTATTTCGCACCGTTTCTTGTGCGCAACGGAAGATCCGAATTACGAACGTCCGAATGCCGAATTTAAAATTTATTCGTCTAAAATATAATTGGCTGGATCAACCGGAATACCGTTCACGCGCACTTCGTAATGAAGATGCGGCCCTGTTGAGCGGCCCGTGCTTCCGGTAGCAGAAATCACATCATACTTAGAAATTTTTTGCCCTACTTGAACAAAGATCTGCGAGTTGTGCGCATAACGAGTCAGAAC
>JAJFMT010000106.1 GCA_020696855.1 Pseudobdellovibrio sp. | reverse complement strand
AGGACGCGAGGTATCTGGTGATCGAGAACATACTTCGGCGTTCCGATTGATGAAGGCACGGCTGTGAAGGTTGCAACATCAAAAGTGGTAATCTCGGGGCTGTTCGTATAAGGCCTAAATTGGAAAGTTCCGGTCGTTTCAGAACTTGATATTTTAACCCAGCGTTTTTTTGATGGCTGATTTCGCGGAAATGTAAATGAAGTGGTCCCGCCCGTTCCTGCAGTGTCAGCAATACAGTGCTGATGAGTATTGTAAGTGGTGGCAAGCGTGAAATCACCGCTGTTATATTTTTTAAAGATTGAAGTAGGGCTATCGAAATTGATGGCACCCGGAACTTCCCGTGACGAAGCGGTGGAACGAGCGCCGACAACCAAAGGCTGGCAGATAAAGGCATTTGTTCCGCTGTAGCCGCGAATGAAATTAAAAGGAAAAGCTTCCTGTTCAATAACCATTTTGTTGGCGTTGGGAAAATTCAAACGCGTGTCTGTAATGATACAATCATCGAAGCTATGCGTCGGATTAGCCTGATCAATCTTAATATTAACGTTATTACCGGAAACCTGAATATCCTGGCTGACAATTCCGATAATACGCGGTTTTAACATCAAGCCCTTTTCCATTGGCTGAGTTAACAAATCGACACACGTGCTGACGTCACTTGTGGGCACGGCCACAACGACAAATGTACGGTTAGGGCCGACGACAATGTCAGTAAGTTCGACTGTCGAGTAACGGTTCGGATCAAACAAACCTTTAAAATTCTGACTGAAGTAATAAGTCGGTGTAATTGAAACATCATCTGCAATCGGAGGTGCCGGGGCAGGAGCAGTAATAGTCACACCGGTCAGTTCATTGATTCCGCAAAAATTCCTGTTTGCAGCAGGTTCCGGATAACTGACAGCAATCATGTAGCAGCTATCCGGATATTCATCTACAGGATCAGCGGGTTCAGGCGCAAAAGTTCCTGTTGCCAAAATACTGGCCTCGCCACCTGAATAGGGAAGTAAATTTAAGCCGGTAAGATTCTGCACGAACAGCTTTGCGGATTTTGCGGCTTTCGTATTCGGAATGGTGATGGTAATGGATGTTTTTTCATTATCAACTGCACGGGTACAGGAAAATAAAAATAGCCCTGCAAAGGCACTGAATACAAAAGTCGAAAATCCAGGTGAGTTCATTAACCTTAGTATCGGTGAAATCACTTGTACATTAAAAGTAAAACTATAATTTACCTTCTATAGAAAACTGACGAGTGCAAAATCTCAAAATAAGAAATTAAATTTTACAAATGTTTCAAATTAAGATGCAGCAAGCTTTATGTGTTTCGGTTTATTCCGATAAGCTAACATAAGGGGCGTGGGGATAATGAACGTGCTTAGCCGAAAAATCAGCTTAATCGCTTTTGTTACTGCGGCAGGCATTGGTCTATTCTCATTTCAGAATTGCGCTCCACCTAAAACAAGCAGTGGATTTCAATCGAGCACGGCAGGCCTTGGTGGCCAGGTTTCACCTTCTTCATTTGCTGAATCACAAATATTTCAGGTTGGCCGTTGTGGAACCGGAGTTGATCCGTGCGACGAAGGTGTTTACGTTAATGAACGCGATACTGACGTCAGCGTTTGGAGCTGCGTTGGTACCGGCGGTGGATCTTCAATTCAATGTTCGGCGCCTTTTTCGAGCGCACCCGTTGCGGGAAAATGCTCTTCCACAGTTGATAGATGTGACAGGGGCCAATTTGTTGATTCCGCTGACCCGAATAAGTGGTCCTGCGAAGGTTTCAATGGTGGCGCCACTGCTGAGTGCGCCTTTATTCCCGGGCCGATACTTCCCAAAATTGCAGGTGTCTGCGGAACAAAATCGGCTTACACTTGCGAACCCGGCGATGTAGTTAAAAACATTACTCAACCCATCGGAAGCTCCACCATTTATTGGACTTGTAACGGATTGAACGGCGGCCCCCCAGCTCCTGATATTTGTCAGTTCAAAGTTGCCGATCCAAATGCCCCCGTTTGCGGAGCCACTGATGCCACATGCCTGGGCTCTACAACCACAAATCCGGTCAGTGTTATTGAGGTTGAAGACACCGATGTAAACTTTGTATGGAAGTGTTCAAAAGCCGGTTATCCAACCCCTATCACTTGTATGGCGCCAAAGCCGGTATGTGTGTTAACTGTAAATCCGCTGACTCACTACAAAGACGCGTACAACTTCAATGTGACAGTTACCTCAGGTCAGCTACCGGCTTCTGTTACGGTTAAATATAATGGAACGAAGGCAAACATGAATGGAACGAACATTCAGCCGTTAGCTGTCACTTCGCAAAGTGCAGCAGGTGGTAATTCGTTTGCGATTGCAAAGGTCAATAACGGCGGTCCTGACGCGGGTGTTTACACACGCTGGCTCACAATTGAAAAGGGCGGTAAGCTTTATTGTAAAACAAATTCGACCGAATATACTTTGACCCCACGTTGTGATCTGAGCTTTGATAAAACGAATTTATCGACTGCGGAAACTTTAATTGCCTCATTTAATTTCGCGGTAGGAGAACAACCACCGCTTGCAGAAACCCCATATTATATTACCTGGTACGGTACAAAAAATAATGTGGCTGACGAAACCGGGCTCAACGTTTCAAGTCTGAGCTTAACCGGTAACATCGCCACCAAAACAATCGGGCCTTTTTCTGAAGGAACTTATCGCCGCTACTTCATTGCAACAAGTTCGAGTGCAAGTAATGCAAAACAGCTTTGTAAGTCTGAGCCGAAATCCTTTACCGTCAGTCCCCCAACAAAAGTTCCGGGCGTTTGTGCTGATGCCAATCACGCTTTAGCCATTGATACTTGCGCTTACGGTACGCCGATCAATACCGGCTCTACCGGAGATACTGCAGATTTAAACAGCTGGAAATGCCAAGGTGCTAACCAAACTGCTGAAGAGGCAACTCCGTGCTCGATTCCTAAAGATGTACCGATTACAAACTACTGTGCGACACCGACTGCCAGTGCGCAGTACGCATGCGTAACCGGAGCTATCGCAATCAATAGAGCATACAATTGCAATACCGGAAAATACACTTGGACTTGTCAGGTAACGAACACGAATTTGACTTCACCATGCGAATTCAGCGGAACGGCGAATAGTTGCCCGGTTATTGATGATCCTCCTCCTGGCGGAGGCGGTGCAGGCGGATGTTCGGCCGAGCAAATCATTACAATTCAGTTATTGAACAACGACACAATTCAAATGTGTAATTAAATCACCAGATATGAATGACTTCGCTGAGAGGTAATCGGAACTGCGGGCCCCACGTGCCGCGCTCGCCTTCATAACCGACTGAGATCACCATCACAACCCGTGTAGAAGAATTCAGTTTCAGCAATTTTTTTACACGACACTCATCAAATCCTTCCATCATGCAGGTGGCGCCACCCAACGATGTGATCGCTAAAACAAAATTTTCACAGGCCAAAGCGGCCGACTTCACTGCAACATCGGAAATATCTCTGTTGGTCACCGGCCCGCGCATAATAGGCCTGAATAAACCGGTAATAAAAAAAGTAACCCACTTAAACGGTGCAAATAGATTAAAAATTCCTGACGTATAAGTGACCGGAATTAATTTTTCATAATACTGAATCACAATCTTCGGTGCATTAACCGAGCGCACCCAGTTTACGAGAGGCTTCTGCGATCTGCGCCAGGCTGTCCCGTCGGCTGTCACTGCAATTAAATGCGAAGCGGTCCGCGCCGCTGACTGGTTTAAGCACGCTTCAACCAGTTTCTTTTTTTTATCCGGGGATTTGACCCAGTGAAAATTCCAGGTCTGCACATTTGAAGAATTCGGGGCAAGTATGGCCAGTTCTAAAGCTTTCATGACTTTTTCTTCAGGAAAAACTTCTTCTTTGTACTTTCGGATGCTTCTTCTTTTTCTTACGACTTCTTCAAAGTCCACATCGACCTCGCTGCAAATAAAAAACCGCTGTTTTTAGCAGCGGCTTATTAATATTAACTATGATGATAACTCATTACATGTGCTTTAAGTATTCAATCAACGCCGCTTTTTCTTCAGCGTTTAATCCCGGCCCGCCGTTGGCGTTAGGCGCAAACTGTGTACCGAAGTAGTGACCGCGGTCGACAACGAAATCCGCACAAGCACTGATAGCCAGTAACTCATCAGCTGACTGCTTCATGAAATAGTCACGGGCTGCAGTTCCGGTTAACTTCGCGTTATGAATGTGCGCAGTGGTTCTGATAAGTGACAAGATCGCTTTACCTAAATTGATATTGTCACTGATACCGCCGCTTAATTTCAGATTTGAAATTAAGTTCACAGGCACACCTGCAGGAATTGGCCCGATGTAAATAATGTTAGCCATTTCGTTAGGATCGCTTGTTGAGAACCAGTCTTTGATACCTGAAATGATGCTGGCAGTTTCACGCTGCCCTTTTTTAGAAGTTTTGTTCTTAACGCCTTTTGTTTTTTCTTCAATCAGCTGCTCAGAAGCCACTTCGCGTGTTACGCGTTTTTCTTCGCCAACCGGAAGGTAGGCGTACTCACCGATTTTTTCTACTTCTAACTCTGCATTCATCGGGTTTTGTTGTTGTGCTGACTTAATGATGTTGAACAGGAAGTCAGGCAGGTAACCGCGAGGAATTTTCAGGAAGCTCGGTTGTGATGTCACATCCATTGTTCCCGGTAAAGTTTTACCTGAGTTCGTTAAGTAAAATACGCTGCGTTTCCCGTACTGATCACCGTAATTCGCGTTCGGATTTGAACGCTGTGTAGGGTTCAACAACTTGTTGATCGAATCATTAAATGAAGACATACGGCCCGCAACCGTTCCTTTATCGTCAAACGAACCTAATGTGTTCGCTTGCAAGAACGGAGCAGAAGACCAAACACTGATTAATGAAGGCGGACGTAAGAAACCGCGGCCTCCTGCAGGAACATCAATTCCACGGCCGAATAATCTGTTGCCTGAATCTTTCGGGTAATTCACCTGGAATTTTCCGATGCTTCCCAGATTTTTATAACTTGTTGAAGAGAAGTTATCCCAGATGTCGCCTTTAATTGCGTTTGTTGCAATCGGGCTGCAAAGCTGGCTGTCTGTCAAATTCACAGGAACACGCTGGTCATTTGATAAGAAGTTATGCTCTAAAAAGTTTGGCTGCATCACTAAACCGTGCATCGCCGTTTTAAACTCCGGAGTCTGAGAGTAATTCCAGAAGTTATTCCAGCACTTCATGTAGTTATTGCCATCGCAACCGCCCGGAGTGCCTGATGAGTTAAAGAATGTATAAGCTTTCTCAGGTAATTTGCTCGAGTGACATTGAGCGCAGTTTTCTGCGAAAACCTTTTTACCCAATGAAACTTCAGGCCCGTTGATATCTTTTAAGTACTGTGCGCCGCCCGGAGCGTTCGCTAATTTATCCGGTTTAGCACTTGCTAAGAAGAATAAAGCGACGTCAGGAGTCTGATTAACGTTAGCCTGCCAATATAAAGAATTTTTCTCGGCATATTTAATTGAGAACGGAGTAATTTTAGCGCCGCCCACTACAGGAATAAAGTGGCGCACCCATTCATCGCCGAAAAGTCCGATGTTAATGTATACGCGGTTCAAGGCGCCTAAAGCACCGACTGAATCTGAACCGTCTTTTAATACGCGCGGAGATAATACAAGTGATCCGTCAGGTCTTGCATTCTGGCGAAGCGGAGAACTTTCAGGAAGTGCCGCTGTACTCATTGTGCTGAACTGTGCATTTAATCTTTCGTCTCCGGTTAAGCGTTCAGCTGCGTTGAATTTTGCTGCTGCAATCATACGTGCCGGCAGGTCATAAACCGCGTTCATCGTACGCGGATTATTAATTTGGTCAGACGAAATTAAAGACGTATCTAAAGCACCCGGTCGAGACGTGTGTAACAACTGGTACACGAAGTTTTCTCCGCCGCGCTTCCAGTCCCAGTAAAAAATACGGTCAACCCAGAAATACTGCGCACCGGGATTTGAATTTAAGTTGGCCCACTTCGGATTGTTGAAATCCGCAGGAGGATTTGTGGGGCTTGGGCCCACGTGACAGAATGCACAGGCCATACCGACACGGTAAGGTCTGATTGTATTTGGGTCATTGTAATAAGCAGGGTCATTATAATATCTGACCGGATCCCATTTATCTGCTGCTTTTTGATCGAAGTCAGGATTTGTAAATAGACGAAGACCGACAACGCCGGTCGGGTAACCGTAAGAAGACCCCACTTCGTGAAGAACTCTCTTACCTTTGTAATTTAAGTAAGTGCCGCGTGAACCGATTTTTACACCCGGATATTTTGTTGCATCAGCGTAAGGGTCAGAGCCGCAGTTAGCGTCACGTTTATCAAGCCAAAGCCCCCACTTGTCTGCATCAGGTCCCGCTGCCTGGCGAAAGCAAGGCTCGTTGACTAAACCCAAAGTTTGCCAGCGGTTCGCACGCTGAGAAGGAAGTTTTGGTTCTGAAGATAAAGTTTTTAAGAAATCCAATCCGCCGAAAGTGGCGCGGCCCATGTAATTCCAGAATGCATCGTTACCGCCGGTGAAGACCATCCAGTTGTTGCGCCCTTTTACAACGCGCTCTACTGCCTGACCTTTTGTAATTCCCGGAATATACGGGCTTAGTTCTTGCGCTAAACGTTCATGATTCTGAGGTAAAGTTACGCCGTTATCCATTTCTCTGAAATAGTCTTCGGCAGACCCCGCTTTTAATTTTTGAAAATCAGATTGAGAAAAAGTTCCCGCTTGCATGGCGCGCATCGCTTCGTCTTTTTCATGACTTGGGAATAAGCTGTGAAAAAGCGTTCGGTTAACGGCTCCGCCAAGGACGCCATCCTGTACAGATTGCGCTTGGGATTGAACGGCCAATGTCGTTCCTGCCAAAGTTAAAAAAAGAGCCGCAAATATTTTTGAATTCCATTTCATTTTTGCACCAATCTTCAATACAAATAATTGCCGACGAAAAATCGCCAACAACAATTTGTTAAATAATTATGTTTTAAGTCTATTATAGGATTCTTTACCGCGCTGGTCTTGAAGCTGAAAAACTATCTAATCGTCCAGACAAAATTAACTTTGAAAAATCAGCGTCTGCTTGTTTAACACTTGGGTAATTATTTCAGGTTTACAGCAAAACGTACTGGACCTAGGCCTTGTTTATTGCGGAAACTCAACGGAATAAGTTAAATTCTTTCAACACTTTTCGACCATTTTCCCGGAGGGCTTGTTGAAAAAATTAACGTTCATTAAATCACTGTTTTTTGTGACGGTTATGACCGCTAGTCAGATGAGCTTCGCTCATGCCGGCCACGACGGGTTTCCAGGTGGTGGGTTTGGTCCAGGCGTCGATCCTGATCATCAGCCAAAACCTCCGGTTTATTCAGCTCCTTTAGAGGTTCCACGCTGTAATGTTGATAG
>JAJFMT010000022.1 GCA_020696855.1 Pseudobdellovibrio sp. | reverse complement strand
GTGACTCCTGCGCGGATAGAAGCTTTAATCGCATCATCGAGTGCCTGCGAAGATCCTCCGCCAAGACTCATGTTGGCAACAGCAGGTTTCGAATGGTGAGCTGTTACCCATTCGACACCGGCAATGACGCCTGAAATAGTGCCTGAGCCTTCACAGTCCAGCACTCTCACGGCGATCAGTTTTGCGTTCTTTGCAACTCCGTAAGTACGGCTACCGATGGTCCCGGCCACATGTGTGCCATGACCATTGCAATCGTTAGCATTGTTATCGTTGTCAACTGAATCGAATCCGCTGACGGCGCGTCCTTCAAATTCTTTGTGAGTTGTCCTGATGCCGGTATCAATGACGTAAACGTTGACTCCGCGGCCCGCAGAGTCGGGATATGAATAGGTTTTATTTAAAGGGAGCTGGGCTTGATCAACCCGGTCAAGGCCCCAAGTTGCGTTTGATTGCGATTGAACATTGATATGAACCTTTTGGTCTTTTTCAATGTACGCCACCTTCGGGTTGTCAGCCAGCTCTGCAGCCTCATCGCTTGATAGCTTATAGACTCCGCCTTGTAATACCTGTGAAAATACCTGAGATGGCTCTGCCAAGTCATGATCAGATGAAACGTCAGAAAGCATTTGCGCTACAACAGCGTTCGCAGAAACTCTTAGGCCGCCTCTTGCTGCTTTTGCGCTAACGGTAGCTGACTGAAATTCTGATTTCTTAAGTACAACAATGTAGTTTTCAGGCTCTGTGCTGCCGGCAATCTGGTTTTGCTTCGCACAGGCTGCTGCCATAAAGGCGGTTAAGATAACGAGTCCGTGTAATTTTTTGTTATTTTTCACTAGTAGCCCTCCTGGCTGCTAAATCGCTTAGGTGTGACAAAGGTCCAGCAGGGGTGGGTTAGTGACAGAAATAAAAAAGTGATCCAAAGTTACCCGGATCACTTTAAAAGAAATGAAATTTTGGAACAGTCGCGTTTAAAACTTATAACGGTGTTTTAAAAATTCATTAGGCGCTGACCGGATGAACTTCAAACGAACGGGTGCGCGGAAGAATGTTCAGCTCTTTGCGAACATCTTCAAGCGGCCATTCAAGATACTGAAAAATGTTGATGTTGAGCAGCAGTTTTGCCTTTAAGCCCCGCTCGTAACCTTCTGTAATTGCATTCATAATCATGTAAGAACGTTCAGGGTGGCTTTGCATCATGTGAATAATTCCGCCTGCGATAATCGTCATGCCGGTAGGCTGTTTGTACTGGCCGACTGAAAACGCCTGTAGCGCCATTTCATCCTCAAGGTTGATCGAATAGCCCGTAAGAACATGCCAGAAATCATGGGTTTGATATACCCGCGAAGAAATGTAATTAGGAACATCGCTGAAATCCGCTTTAGGGAACAGGTTTTCATCTAAGTTATTATTTTTAAAAAACAGGTATGCCTCATGACCAAAACTGCCTTCCGGATACTTGGAAAGCTCAGCCATTTTGGGGTGATGGTGCCAAACACGGTCATCGAAGTCCTGCTGCAGGTTTGTCTTTTCAAGAATGGGCCCGATAATTTTTTCTACTACATCTGAAGGTGCAGAATTCCTGAACGATCTCACCATTTTGATAATCCCTTTAGTGTCCTGAGGGTTTTTGATGAAACGTAAAAAATGTAATGTGCCTTGTAGGTTATATAGCTTCTGAATCAATGTCTGATTTTGAATAGCGGCCTGCATGTTTACTCCTTGTCATTCGTGCCTTGAAGTAATAATACTGAACTCGGGCGTTAAAGAGTACTCGGGTTCATTTCAGCTTTTACGCTATACTTAATAAATGGAGTAAGTCCTTGAAAAAACAGCCGAAACAAAAAAGATCGCAAGTGATGGTAGAGGCCATTTTAGAAGCCTCCACTCGGGTTTTGTCTAAGACTTCAATTAAAGAAATGACTACAAATAAAGTGGCAGATCTGGCAGGCGTCAGTATCGGGTCGCTTTATGAATACTTTCCTAATAAGAATGAAATCGTCGTTGCGCTGATGGATAACCGCATGGAAAAAATTCTGGGCGAGTTCAATCAGACATTGCAGTCACATCATGACATCGAAGGTTTAATAGTAACAGTGCTGGATTTCCTTGAAGAAGAATATCTGTTGAAAAAAAATCTGCTGCGCCAGATTTTTACTCTCGCTCCCGAAGCCGGGCGAATGGAAGCCCTGTACTTGGGCCGCATTAAGGCGCAAAAAGCATTAGAAAAATTTTTGACTGAAAAAATGAAGAAAGACGCCGACTGGGCAGAAAAAAAGTCTTTCCTTGCTGTAAATGCCGTTTTAGGAATCGTTGAGATGTATATCTTCGTTGACGAAATGAAACTGACTCATGAAGAATTCAAAAAAGAAGTAACAAAACTAATGAGAAACATTTTAGAACTCCCTTAGGTGCCAATACTATTTCTCCCGTATGAGGAAAAAGGTGCCAGGATCCAAACAACTTTCAGAATGAAAATAATCGCTGCGCTTAAGTCTATAAAAACACGACCTTGATCTTGACGCGTCTCAATTAAATTAAATCTTATTCCGATACACTGTGTATGCCACACCGAGCCGCAGGTAACGCAAAATCTATTACTTCTGAAGAGCTATCTCAGCTTAATGACGCGGATATTTTAAAATTGCGTTTTAAAGATGTAGCGCTGGATATCAAAGGCACTGAAATTGAAGGTTATATCAATCAGTTATATTCGGAACTGGAAGCCAAAGGTCTTTCGTTCCGGCCAAAAATTTTTTTAGGCGACGAATGGTTCAGTCCTGAAGGAATGAATGCGATTTCAGTACCGTTTTACTTGGCCAACAGCCGCATGAAGCAACTTGAAAAAACATTAATGCTTGAGGTTGAAGGCGGTACCGCGGAGTGGTTTATGAAACTCTTACGGCATGAAGCCGGGCATTGTTTTGATCATTGTTATAAATTTTCTAAGAGAAAAAAGTGGCGTGAAGTCTTCGGTTCGCCGGCGGTTGAGTATAGTCCTGAAACTTACAGACCGCAGCCGTACAGTAAGAGCTTTGTTAAACACCTGGACCGCTGGTATGCGCAGGCTCATCCCGATGAAGATTTCGCAGAAACATTTGCGGTTTGGTTAAACCCGGCTATTGACTGGAAGAAGGATTACGCCAAGTGGCCTGTGGCGCTTAAAAAACTTCAGTATATGGAGCAGCTGGCAACAGAGAGCGTAAAGCTTAAAATGCTGGATGAAAAAGGCCGCGTTCCCAGTGAAGTTTCAAAACTTACGACCACGCTTGATAAATATTATCAGCGAAGAAAAAAAGAACAGGCAGATGACTATCCGGATTTTTACGACAGCGATTTAATTAAAATATTTAATGGCGACGTCAGCCTAAAAAAAGAATTGTCAGCCGGAAAGTTCATGACCAAGCACCGTAAAGAGATTGTGGCAACGGTCGCGTGGGCTACGAATGAAAAGAAATTCACAATTGATTCTTTAGTAAAGCGTCTGCGCAGCCGCTGCGAAAGTCTCAATTTAAAACTCGGGAAAAGCGAAACACAAACCATAATGGAAGTAGCGAGTTTTCTGACGAGTTTAGTGAAAAATTACTTATTTACAGGTAAATTTAAAAGAGAGGTCTAAAATGAAAGCTCTTAAAATTCTTCTATTATTTGATTTGTCGGTGGATATTAAACCCGAAGACTATCATCAATACTGGAATAATCCGGACTGGAAGACTGAAAAAGAAGTCCGCAAGACTCTGACAGATCTGGGGCATGAAGTAATTCCGTACGGAATTTATAATGATGTTGAGCCATTCATTAAACTAGTAAGAGATCAGCAGCCGGATCTCGTTTTTAATATGAGCGAAGCTTTCAGCGGAAACAGAAATTTAGAGCCGCATATGACAGCCTTGTTGCAGCTTGTCGGTGTTCCGTTTACAGGCGCAGGCCCTAAGAGTTTGCAGCTTTGCAAAGACAAAGGGTTAACGAAAGTTATTCTCGATTATCATGGGATTCTAACGCCGAAGTTTCTCGTGGCAAAGAAATCCAAACCCGTGCCGTCACTAAAAAGGTTTCCGTTTCCGGCATTTGTAAAGCCGCTTCAGCTTGAATCATCTGAGGGGATTTCTCAGGGCTCGTATGTCGAAAATGAAAAAGAGGCCGTTGCTCGCGTTGAATTCATTCATGAAAAGTATGGTGTTGACGCCATCATTGAAGAATTTATCGATGGACGGGAAGTGTATGTGAGTATCCTCGGTAATGAGAAGCTGAAAGTGTTTCCGCCGCGCGAATTGTTCTTTAAACAAAAAGGCGAAGACGAACCTAAGTTTGCAACTTACCGAACCAAGTGGGATCAGGCCTATAGAAAAAAATGGGGTATTGATTCCGGCTGGGCTGCGCGTATGAGCGAAGCTGAAGAAAAAAAGCTGCAAGAAACCTGTAAAGAGATTTACCGCTTATTGCAGATCCAGGGTTTCGGCCGTATTGATTTACGTATTAAAGACAACGGCGATATCTATTTTATTGAAGCCAATCCAAATCCTTCAATTGCTAAGAGAGAAGATTATGCTCTTTCAGCAAATAAAGGCGGGATGGACTATCAAGAGCTTATTTCAAAAATCGTTTCGTTATCTTTACGGGAATCGGCGTAGGTTGTTTGATATAAATTCCTGCTGCGATTGCCGCTGCGGTTGCCACTATTAATGCTGTAATCATTTTGCCTCCTAATGCAATTTGTTTTGTTGATTCGCGCAAGCTGTTTTCCAGCAAGTTGAAATTCGGTTCGCGAAGCACTATCTCCTCAGACTTCATTTGCTCGGCGGCAAATGTAATGACTCCAAACTTGGATTTCATTTCTTTTCCTTAATCTTCCGGATCTTCAGTTTGTAGGATTTTAGCATGAAAGCGCAAAAGATAAAAATTTATATCAACAAGAAGTTTTGCTAATAAAAATTCAGATTTGTTTCTAATCTAAAGGTCTTGAAAAAAGGAGAGAGTGATTGAGGCTCTCTCCCGAAAATTTCTTTTCTCCTTGACGGGTTTTGGGGTTTGTAACTGAAGTCGTCGGCTTCAGAAAACTTTTAATAGTTTCGTTTGTTTAATTATTTTTTTATCGGTTTCTCCGGTTTTTCGGCGCCGGGTTTAGTTGGCTTGCCTGAATCTGATGCTGCAGGCTTGTCCGGTTTACATTTTTCAGCCTCGCTCTTTGCAAAGCCAGCAGAAGAAAACGCTAATATGGCCAATACGCTGACTATAGTTTTCATGTTTCTCATCGGATACTCCTTCGGGTTGGGGTTAGTTGCCTTTAAGGCACGGTCAATATAACAACGAATTTTAAAATTAAAAATGTCACAGGATTTTACATATAAAAATGTGAGGAGGTATAAGTGTTTGAAATCAACATGCAATTTAAAACATGCAAAAATATTTTATGAGCTATAAGAAGAAATCATAAAAAAGATCTTGTTAAGCATCGGTTAAAAAATGCAATCTTTGAAAGTTGTACAAATAAAAAACCCCTCTGCCTGTGCATTCACAGCAACAAGAGTTAGATCTAAAGTGAAAATGACGATTGCCCCTTCGCTTGGTAGGATTTTTTAATTCTGGGGAATACAAGCCCGCTTCTTAAACAAATGCAAAGTGATTTTCAGCTTTCAAAAAACTAAGAAAAAATCTGTCAGACAAAAAACGCTTTTATATCCGTAAAATGCAACAAGAAATTTTAACTCCACATCGATAAAGTTCCGTTAAGAGGATTATAACAAACAAAAGACGCTGATTTAAAAAATAGGAATTTTTTGTTTTTGACGCAAAAGCGTGTCTTAAAGAGGAAATTGCGGTTCCGGATGTTTATTGGTTTTGAAATTGCTCTGTAAAGATAGGGCAGGAGGATTCCATGGAACAGAACCGGACTGTAGAACCTGTAACAACACAAACGAAAGATACTGAAGCAAAACGTTTTTCAATGGCTTCAATTTTAAAAAAAGATGGCCGCTGGAAAGTGCTGGGAATCACCATCGAAGCCTGGCTGTTTGCTTTTCTGGTGGCCTTAGCGATCCCTTACATCAACATCATTGCAATTCCCGTTATGTTCTTTGTTTTCGCGGGAGCCCTGGCTGTCTATACCGTGTGGGCGCTGTTCAAACTGGTTTAGGAGGCTGAATGAGTTACTTCATAGAAAAAATTCTGGCTACAGTGGCGCTGACTGCCGCCATCCTTTCTGAGATCAATCACACCTTCATACAAAAAGTGGCCTGGAGCGGCTTCACACTGCTAGCCAATCATGTGTCTTTTGTGCTGATTCCGGTTTGGGTGCTGGCCATAGCCGGCCTCTGGTCTTCTGACAGACTTTACAAATTCTTCCAGGTTATAGGAATCGGCGTCTTGTGCGCGCACGGTCTTGTGCTGGCCATTGGCGGAAACAGGCAGGCGGTACTGCTCTATTTTGCTTTGTTCGTTATCAGCGCCACCTGTTCACTTTTTATTGAGTGGCGCGACCGATCTGAGCTATACGGCTGATTGTAAAGCGGGTAACGCAACCTTAATTAGGCCTGAACGCGCTCTAGTTTTCTTGAAAGCACTACCAGTGGCATTCCGATTAAAATATAGAGTGAAGCCGCTATAACGGCGAAGCCCACGTAATCATAATAAGTGGCCGACAAAACGGAATACGTTTTTGTAAGTTCCACCATCGTAATCACCGATACCAATGAAGAGTCTTTAATGAGCGCAATAAAATCCGTCGTCATCGGCGGAAGGCAAAACCGAAATGCCTGCGGTACCTGAACAGACCAGAATGTTTGCCAAGGGTTAAGCCCCAGCATTTTAGCGGCCTCGACCTGATTGCGGTGAACGCTCAAAAGACCGCTACGGTAGATTTCGCTTTCCTGAACAGAATAATTAAGCCCCAGGCCGATGACGGCCGCTGTAAAAGCGGAGATTTCAAGGCCCACCGATGGCAAACCGTAAAAAATAAAAAAGAGCTGAAGCAGCAGAGGCGTCCCCCGTATGAACTCCACAAAGAACGCCACTCCGAAAGCGGTGGCGCGGTTTCCGTAAAGCCGAAGTGAAACCAGAATCAACCCGACCAGCACTGCTACGATCATCGCTGAAAAACTGATTCGAACTGTTTGCCATGCTCCTTTTAGTAAAAGCGGCATGGCTTTTTGATAGACATCAATTCTTTCTTTAAAAGTTCGTTCGAGGTTCAAACTTTCTTTGTATTCCTCAAAATGAACCGGCTTTAAACGGGTAGGAGACTGGTCATCAAATAATGTTGCAGTGGCGCTGTTCCAAAGGGCCCAGCGTTCAAGAATTTCTTTCAGCTCGCCGCTGGCCTTCATTTCATTTAAAGCTTTATTGATTTCTTTCAAAAGCTCCGGATTTTTTTTCGATACGGCAATCCCGTACGTCATCGAACTAATAGGTGTCGAAATCACCTGAAATCGCGGATTGATTTCTGAAAAGTATTTCGCTATCGGTGCATCCACAAGTAAAGCGTCCGAACGCGAAATAGTTAAATCCCGGTGCGCCAGTGTTTCAGATTCATAAGTTAACACCTGAACGTCATTCTGCGCCCGCAAAACTTTTTCTGATAAGGCTCCTGATAATGTTCCTACTTTTGTTCCGGCCAGGTCAGACAGGTTTTTAAACCGTGTTTCGCCCTGACGGGTTACGATCTGAAGATAAGTCGCATAATAAGGTTCTGAAAAGTTGACGATCTTCTGTCGTTCTTCAAGAATTTCTATTCCGTTGATAGCGATGTCATATAAATTGCTCTCAAGGCCTAGCACCAGGCCTTCCCAGGCGTTTTGCACAAACACGGGTTCACGGTTCAGCTTTTTTGCCAATGCCATGGCAATGTCGTATTCAAATCCCGTCATTTGTTGCATGTTTTCTGATTTATAAAATACGTACGGGGCGCCGCTTTCCGTATCAGCTGCCCAGCGTAAAGTTGCGGCCTCCCCAACAGAGACCATAATCAGAAAAACACTAAATAAAAAGCTGCATATATTTTTGTTGTTCAACTTCAAGTCCTTCAAATTTTGATTTCGCCTGACCAACTTCAGTAAAAAGTTGCAAATGCCCGTGATGCATAAGCCCCATGTAATCGCTGACCTTCTTTACGGCATCGCGGTCATGAGACGCCACAATTTGGGTGAGCCCTGTTTTCTTTAGTTCCAGCATTAGCTCAAAGAGCTCATCTACCAGTTCAGGATCCAAAGCCGAAGTCGGCTCATCGTAAAGAATAAGTTCCGGTTTCAGCGCCAGTGCACGCGCAATGGTACCGCGCTGCTGTTGACCGCCTGAAAGATGTTTCGGGTAATAAGTTTTGCGGTTAGAAAGCTTTACCTGCTCAAGAACGGAATTGCAGATCTGGTCGGCTTCAGCTCCGGATTTTTTTTGAACTTTAATCAGCGCCAGCTTAATGTTTTCTTCAAGTGTCAAATGGGTAAAAAGATTAGAAGACTGAAACACGAATCCGATGCGCTTAGGTTTTATTTCGGATTCGACAGTATAAGATTCAAGGCCTGCCAGGCAGCGAAGTAAAGTGCTCTTTCCTGAGCCCGATTTTCCGATTAATGTCAGGATTGAGCCTGTTGGTAACTCGAAGCTGATGTTCTCGAGATTAAAGTCTTCTGTGACTTTGCGGCTTAAGTTATGAATTTTAATCATTTTTTTAGTATGAAATAGATTCTTGTTCAGTCAACAAATCCACTTAAAAAACCGAAACAATTCAGTCATTTAGTGCGCCGCACCTAAGTCAAGCCTGTAACTAAAGTAATATACTTTAGTTACATCCTGTTAGATAGTTTTTAAAAGATGAGTAAAGACAACGTCAGTCAAAAAGTAATTCTAGTCGTGGATGATGACGAAATTTTCCGTGAGACCCTTTGCAGCGGCTTAGAGGCCGCGTACACAGTCATGTCGGCAGCCAATGGCAAAGAGGCCATGGCGATTGTTAACCGGGCCAAAGTAGATTTAATTCTAACAGATGCGCGTATGCCGGGAATGTCGGGCTACGAACTGATCGAATGGATTAATCTTCATCTGAACAGGGCCATTCCTTACATCGTCATGACCGGCTACCTGAGCCTTGCCGAAAACACGGATGAAAAACTCCATACCTACAAAACAGTAACAAAGCCTTTTAAGCTTGCGGACATGAAGCGGGTGATTGAGTCTCGGCTGAACCAGTCCGAAGAAGAAGAGAACGAAGATATCTCTGAAATCCGCTTTTGCCAGGTGCCCATTAGCGATATCGTTCTGCGGCCAGTGCTTGATTTTGATATTTACCTTCAGCTTTCAGAGCAGAATTTTGTAAAAGTGGCATACAAAGATGAAGAGCTGCCGCTAGCTCAGATTAAAAAATTCAAACAAAAGGGCGTTAACCATCTTTATATCCGCAAAGAAGATTTCAGTAAGTTTGTGCAGTTTACCTTTGATCTGGCGAAGTCGGTTAGCTCTCATCCATCCATCTCTCCTGCGAAGAAAATCGCATTCCTTGATCATGCTCACAAAGTCATTATGGGAAATATATTTAAAGAGGGTCTCGATCAGCAAAGTTATGAGGCCACTGCGGACTTCGTCAGTTTAAGCGTGGGAACAGTGCTGGAATCCCATGAAGTGTTAGACTTGCTTGAAGTACTCAAAGATCTCGGCCAGAACGTCTATACAGATTCTTATGCGGCGGCACTTTATTCGGTGATGATCGCACGTGAGATGAATTATGAATCCGCTCTGACGGCTTTTAAATTGTGTATTGCAGGAGTTTTTCAGGATATCGGTAAAAAAGAGATTGATTCTGAAATTGTTGAAAAAAACGAAACCGATCTGACAAAAAAACAGCAACAGGTCTTAGAATCCCATGTGGTGCGCAGTCAGAAGATTTTAGAAAGCCTTAAGTGTATCCATTCAGATATTATAAGGCTCATACAAGAGCACCATGAAGATCTGGAAGGGAAGGGGTATCCCTTCGGTAAAAAGCGCCCGGAGCAGCATCCTCTGTCGAGAATCCTTCAGTGTTCGAATGTATTCATTGAACGGATTAATTTGAAAAAAAATGAAGAAGCCAAAGTTGATGTGGCGGCGGTGCTTTCCGATATGGAAAAATCGTATAAAAACAGAATTGATGCCGAATGCATTAAAGCACTAAGGTCGTTATTTAAAATTCCCGCAGTGGGTGCGGAAGTCTAATGTACTTATCCGACTTTTCTGATTTTTCCTTTATCAACTTCGCAGATCTGTAAAGTAAGCGAAAGAGGGTCCAGAGAAATGAACTGCGGCATTACCGGAGTTTTAACCGTGCCGCACTTTTCATGCAGATTCAATAAGTCAGAAATAACTCTTACAGCGATTAACGACTGTGAAATGTACGTTGTAGCGCCAAAAATAGGTACGGATGTTTTTAAAGAAGTTTCGGCAAAACTTTCCAATACTCCCGGTTTTTGCATATAAGACGGGACAGGGTTCACAAAACGCTCGACCAAAAAATCAAAGTCAGGCTTTTGGATTTGCTTCTGGTCATTCAGCATAAAGTCCTCGAACGTATACTGAGAGCCCTGAAATTTGTAAACGTGCGTGCCCATGCCGATAATAAAACCTGAATAAAGCGGTAGATTTCTTTTGCGTGCGGCTTGGTGCAGCCACACATGAGCCTGTAATGGGAAGACGTCGATTTCATCAATAATGATATCGAGGTCGCCTGCAAATTCTTCGGCGTTCTCTTTGGTAATGCCATCGTCGTAAACGACCAGCTCAAAGTCCTCAGCAATGGTGCGAAGTTCAGCGGCAGAGGCTTCGGCTTTTTTCATTCCGACAGTTCTGCGGTTTGCAATGACTTGTCTGTTAATGTTCGAATAGTCAATGGTGTCGGGGTCTGCAATTTTGATGTGGCCCACTCCTAAGCGAACCATGATTTCAGCTAAGTTACTTCCCATTCCGCCAAGGCCGGCGATCCCCACGCGAAGATCTTTTAGCCGGTTCTGGCCATCTGTGCCGCCCAGCCAGAAGTGGTTACGCTGAGTGCGCTCAAAATATGATTTTTCATTAAAGACAGGCGAATAGGTCTGAGAAGCCAGTCGGGGTGTAAACAGTGATTTCAAATGAAGTCCCTCGCTTTAGAAAAGAGAGTATCACTGAGTTTTAAGCTTTCAAATACTTTTCCAAATGCGCGAAGTGTCCTGAATTTTTCAGGACTTTGATATGAGCCTGCGGGAAAATAGTTTTCCACAATCCGGTTTCTTTATTAATTTCAATCAGTGGATCTTTGTCTCCGAAATGAATTTCAATTGGCCCTTGCCATGAGCTTTTGCTGAGATTTTCAGGGGTAAAGTGGCTGTTCAGAAAATCATTCAGAATATTCTGAAAGCTTTCCATATCCATTGGCTCAGTTTTGGCTGCTGTAGCAATGAATCCGTTAAACAAATCCTGAGTTGGCCAGTAGTGCCTGAAGAACGCGGGGTCTTGTGCGATCAGGCCGATGTAGTTCCATATGTCTGATGCCTTCGACTCGTGATGGACCGCTAAAAAAGTATCCATCTTTTCCTTTAATGCCGATTCCGTTGAGGGTGACTGTCTCATGACCGTCAGTAACTTAAAGAAACCGCCCGGAATATCATAACCCGTTCCGTAAAAGCTGCAGGATTTTAAAAGATCCGGAATCTGCAGTGATAAGGCATGGAAGATGTGGCCACCGAAGCTGTGCGCGATGACATTGACAGGATTCCCATTGTTGGCTGCAGAGAGTTTTGCAACCTGAGATTTTGCTTCCTCAATGAGGTTACCAAAAGCGTGCGTCGCATTTTTTTGAAGTGGCTGATTCCAGAAAAAAACATTCGGAAAAGCAGAAGAAAGAATGGCTTCATCGGCTTGTGCGTTTGCTCCGGGTCCCATATGAAAAAAAATAGTGTCTTTCTTCTGTTCGATAATGAGATCCTTCAGTTAGCGTAAAAAGTTGTCAGGACTTAAGTTTGTGGACTGAAAAAATAAAAAGCCCATATTGCCCCATGCATTACGATACCAAAAAGCCATGTGCTTTTAAATACATTATAAAGCTAAATACTTGAATTCTCATAAATAACCACTTGCAAACAAACTGCTGTTAAATATGAAACACATTTCAACCCATGAAGAAGAGTTGTGTGTTTTTTAATTCTACAGTCTTTTTTTGGACTAGAAGGGTTCGGTTTATTTTGTAATAAATAAAGTTCGTTACTTTAGAGTAAATCCGATTGGGGATTTACACTTAGGGCATCAATCCTTAGGACATCAAAATTGGAGACGTGGAAGATGAAAAATTTCAGGCTGGTTTTACTGGATCATGCAAAGTTGCAGCTTGATAAGCCGGAAACTAAAAAAATTCTGGCTGACATGATCATTGCCAAGCAAAAAAACTTTGAGCGAACTGACGAAAATTACATCACTCTGGATAAGCACGACATGCTGGGTACGCATATACTGCTGTACGATACTTCGGATCTTTTTAACCCGAAGCTGATCTTCACAGTGCGTGTTACTTATCAGGCGCGCGCAGAGATATCAAAAGTAAAAACCCCGATGCAGGAACTATACCCTGATCTGAATGAGCCCTGTAAGGCGGCCTTAGATAAATTTCTGCAGCGGTACCCACTTTTTGTAGAATGTAATTCGCTGTTTGCAGAGCCAGGCTATTCACAGGGCAGAACAGGTATTCATGTTACAGATGTAGGCTTTGCAGCGGCCTGCGCCTATATGCTGAGCCTCGGTTACAATTACTTCATGGCATGCCCGAACGCTAAGTTTAAAACTCAGAAGTTCGTAGAAAAATTCGGAAGCTTTTCGCAGGACTATAAATTCGTACACCCGAAGATTCCTGACCCGCACATGCTGGTTCTATTGGAAAACTTCAACCTTTCACACATCCGTGATGTTTATCAGAAGCATCAGGCATTGCTGGATAATATGTTATGGGTTACCGCTTCGGGATTACAGCCTGATTCGTTCGGCGACTTTATAAGAAGTGCAGAGACGGTGCTGCCTGAAAATTTACAGGCTTCGTAAGATGAATCTCGTCAAATTTAATCAGATAGGAAGCTTCGATCCGGTTAGTAAATGACTCAAGAGTATGCTGAGGCACTACCGGCGGAAGCTTCGACAGGAAAGGATACCAGCCTGAAAGTAAATGACGATATCTCTCCAGGCGAAAGATTTTATCAAGGCTCCATTTTTCCTGAAAATGTTTATCGAACAAAAAAGTCGACCGGATCAGAACCTGGTCTTTTTCTAATTCAAATTTATACTCAAAATTGCTGTCAAAAAGTGAAATATTTTGCGCCAGAACTTCGTAGCACTGATAATAAGTTTGCGCCTGCTTAAATTTGTCTCCAAGGGCCGTGCCTTCGATTCCTAAAAACAGCATGCCGGCAAGGCTGTCGATTTCAGTCTGACTGAGATCAGTTTTCGCCAGAGCATCCAGCAAATCAACAAAGTAATTGATGCTGATTTTATTATCGATATTCGAATAAATCAGAGGAGAAATGTTTAAACTTCGCAATAGCTGGTCGCTGAAATGCTGCCCGCGGGTCAATGTCAGATATTTAATAATATGGGCCGATGATCTGACATAACTGTGCTGATTCTGAGAATACTTTTCAGGTAATGCTGCAGATGATTCGAACAGCCGCTTCCGTACAAGATTTTTATCGTATGTGCCGTCAACGATAGAGTCTTCATTTAAATTTAAATACTGACTTAAATGCAGCAGATGAGGCCGGTCTACAAATACGTCATGTCCTGACATCCAATCCATAAATTGGGATGGTTTTAACCCAAGCGCTTCGGGGCCAATATTAAAAGGAAGACCGACGTCTTTTATAAATTTCTTTATAAGCTGAGAGTTGGTCTTTGTTAGGTGACTACCCGGGATAGTTTGCATTGAGTTCCCTGGTCATTTCGATGATTTCCTGCACCTGCGTGATTTTAGCTAAATTCAGAATTTCCAGCTCAGATAAATACAAGCGGTCCGCGAGCATAACCAGTTCGTTATCGGTCAATTGATGCTGGCCTGATTCGATTTTTTCAAAAGTTACAAGATTTAACTGAGACTTGTTGGCAGCCTCTTGGGCTGTTAATTTGAGTTCTTGCCGCCGCTGCTGAATATAGAGTCCCAGCAACTTCAAAAATCTACTTGAATTGTACTGAGACAGATTTTCTATATTCATAAGTTTTCAACCGGCGGAAACGAAGCTAGATACTAAGAAACGCTTTTTTTGCCTTCTTTAATTTGCTCGTTAATGTCTGTCACTAAAGAGTCGACCAAAGCTTTTGTTACTTTCTTTTCAGGTATACCTAAAATAACAACCAGTTTGCCGATTACTTTTAAAGGAATTTTTGACAATCCTCTTTCAAATAAAGAAACAAATTGCATTGATTCATAACCCAATTTTTGCGAAAGCTCTAATTGTGTCATTCCGGCTTTGAGCCTGTACTCCCGAACAAGTGCACCCAGTTCAACATCCACTTTACCCATTAAACCCCCAGATGCTTCAGTTGTATCACCGCAGTGGCAGGCTGGGCAATTAAAAATGGCAAAAAACTAAAGTACTTTGCTTAAGTAACTTGGGATATCTACTCTAAAGGCAGGGCGGGGATTTTTTTCATGATGATGGCACCGGGATTGCTCAAATTTCACTGAGGATCGACTATAGGACTGATTATATGAGACTTAAACTATGAAGTTAAAGAGCGCGGTTTCAAAAATCGAAAAAAACGGAGTGCTGCTTGTGTTCCCTATAAACAACAAGCCCCAGCCTCATTCACTTTGGAGTGAATTTTATCCGAAAAAGAAAATGAACTGGGACTGGGACGAGTCAGGTGACAACCGTGTATTCGATATGTGGTCACTGATGAAGCGCCTTTCAGAAGGTGGCGAAGTGGTCTATTCAAAATGGTATCAGGGCCGGGCTACGTTCTTTTCTAAAAAGTTGTTTACGGCTCTTATCAGGCTTTCGATCAGTCAGTTTTCAAATCCTACAGGGATTTCAAGGCCGGCTCGCGAAATTCTAGAGGTGCTAGAGCAGGATTCGCCTTTATCGACTAAAAAATTAAAGCAGATTTGTGAACTGCAGGGAAAAGATAACGCCCGGATCTACGACAGAGCCATGAAAGAGCTGTTCTCAAATTTTTTGATCGTCGGTTATGGGGAGGTCGATGATGGTGCGTTTCCGTCGCTGGCCATCGGAGCCACTAAAACAATTTTCGAAGAGCTTTATTTGGCCGCTGAAACGATGTCAGAAGAACAAGCGAGATCACTTCTTAACGAGTACATGCCGGAAGAAAGTCTTTTCAGAAAGTATTACGAAAAGTATAGGCAGCGAACCCCGAAAGAGAAGGAAGTTGAGTAGATGAGCACGAAGCCCGCCGCCAAAATATTAATGTAAAGAACGTCTCCGTCTCGACGGCAGAAGTTCTTCTTCAATCTTAACCATTTTGTTGTATAGACCGAATATCAAAAACACCGGTCCCCACACGCCTAAAATGGGACTTAAAAATCTTTTCTTGATGTAGCGTTGAACAGCCGCTTGCCCAACAAGACTTGCAAGCCCCAGCCCTAAAAACAGCAGATTGGGAATCTTTTTGGTTTGATCCTCAATGGCTTCATTAGGAATTTCGCTTTTAAATCTTCTTGAGAGTCGCCCTGTGTTTTTGTTTTTTTGGCCTGTTCGCATAGCGAGTCCTCCTGTTTGTTGAGGTCTTAACATCATACGAAGCAAGCAGTGTGCCCGGTAGAACGACAATTATTTGTTTTGATTTTCCATCGCCCGGACTTTTTTAGTTTGAGCATTTAAAGCCTGTTCAGCATTTCGCAACTGCTGGTTAAGAGTCATGAGACTCATTCGTGATTGTAATGAGTACGTCTGAAGTGACGACAGCGCCTCCCGGCGGGTATCCAGCTCGGTCTGAACATCTTCTTTGTAACTGGCAAGTTCTCTTCGTTGATCCAGCATGGTACGGTAAATCTGATTGCTTCTTGTGATGCTCTCCACATTCAAAGCCGTCAGTTGAGACTGAAGATTATCAAGAAGTATTTTCTGTTCGGCCAACTGGGATTTCAGTTCGGTAAGCCGCCCTTCCTGTTCTTTCGAGCGAAGCCCGATACTGGTCAGCAGAGTAATCTGCTCTTCCAGGCGGGGGATGCTTTGCTGCAGGCTCTGTATTTGAGGAAGCACCTGATTCTGAATTTGCTGAGCCTGAAGATTTTCGCGGCTTAAAGCTTCTGATCCTGAAGTGCTGATGTCGGACTGAGCTTCACGAACCTGTGAAATGATGACACCCAAAGTTCCGATCTGTGTTTGCTGATTTTCGATTTGAATCGGAATGGCGTTGTCAGACCGGCGCTGCTCATTTTCAATTTGTTTTTTTATATTCTCGACGATCTGTTTCTGCTCTTCCAGCACGGCCTTTTCAGCAGCCAGCCGGTCATCAGTTTCAAAATTTCCTTCGTTGCAGCCTGTTAGTGCCGCTGCGAGAGTTAAAAAAAGTAAATTCAGCTTTTTTTGCCAGGTCATCCTCTTACACAGATTGCAAGTTCAAGACCTGGCTTTGAGCTTGCATACTTTCTTATTTAACTTTTTTTGAGGAGAAGACTATGTGTTTTTCAGCCTCGGCAAGCTTTGGCTCTGCGGCTGTGCTTCTGTCACTGGGAAGCAGTGCAAGCAAGCTGAATCAAGAACCTAAACAAAGAATGTTTGTAGCACTACCGTTCATTTTCGGATTGCAACAACTGTGTGAAGGGCTTGTGTGGATTTCAATCGGGCATGAGTCAAGCCTGCATGGCTTAGCCGTCAGATCTTTTCTGTTTTTTGCAATGGCCTTCTGGCCCGCATGGCTACCGTGGTCGGTTTATGCGATGGAAAAAAATCCGGCACGAAAAACGACGTTGAAAGCGCTTGGATTTTTAGGAACGCTCTTCGCATTCGGAGCTTTGTGGATTTTATACCGGGGAGGCCCGCGTGCCGCTGTTGCCGGTCACAGCATTGCCTATTCATTCTCGGGATTTCAAACCATTATCACTCCCAGCATAGATGCACTGGTTTATTTATTAACAGCACTGGCCCCTTTCTTTATTTCAACAGAAAGAAAAGTTAAAATCACAGGTGCTCTCATTTTTATTGGTTTGGTATTCAGTCATCTTTACCAGCAAGAGACTGTGGCTTCGGTTTGGTGCTTCTTTGCAGCAATCACAAGTATTTATATTGTGTATGAAGTGTTCAGCGAAACCAAATCGCCACACCAAAGGTTCTACCTGAGCAGCACAAAAGCGTAACGCATTTATGCTGCCGAATCATTTAGTGAGTCGTGCGTCGTGACGAGGATTTTTTGCCGCTTCTTTTTGAAGAGCTGGTCTTGCCACCGGCTTTCTTTTTAGAACCTGATGCCGATTTCTTTTTAGCTCCGCCGGTTTGCTTGTTGACAGTAGCCCAGGCAATTCTTTCAGCAGACTTAGTCGATTTACCGGATTTTTTTTCGCTGTCTTCAATATGTCTGGCCATGCGTTTTTGTTTTGTACTGTAGCTTTCTTTACTTCCTTGAGGCATTTTTTCTCCTTTAAGAACTTAATTGTTCCGAAAATGGATCATTCAGCAACGCATATGCCAAAATAGATATTTTTTAAAAATTTCATTTTTGATAGACACCGCGGCTGTAAAAAAATGTAATTTCGTTGGTGGAATTTCAACAAAAACAAATACCTTATTCAATTTTTGCACTCGCGGCTTTTTTTGTAATAGCAGCAGGCTGCATTCACTCCGTTAAGCCCGGCGCTACATCGAAACCGCCTTCAGCTAAAACCTCCATCATCAGCAGCAATAGGACCGCAGAAGAGCGTAAGTCGCGTAATGACAGTGGCAAAATTTATGGTGTCACCCTCGACAATCTGGAAAATATTGAGGCGGTTACTGAGTCTTTGCGAAAAATGAAATACAAACCCACAGTGCGCATCGTATTCGACGAAAAGGTTCCTGCTATAAATTACCTTCAGCCGCTGAAAAAAATCAAAGAAGTGGCCTACATCATGGGGGAGCTGGCTGATTCCTATTATATGAAAAATTATTCAGTGACTGAATACCGCAATATGACCCGTGATTATCTTGATACTCTGGGTTCCGTTGTCGACATCTGGGAATTCGGCAATGAAGTCAACGGGGAATGGCTTGGTAAAACTGAAGACGTTGTGACAAAAATCACCAACGCCTTTGACGAAATCGAAAAGCGCCGGCTGGTTTCTGCTTTGACGCTTTATTATAACGAAGATTGCTGGGAAAAAAAGGATGCAGAGATGTTTTCATGGGTGAAGAGGAATATCTCTTCTCATATAAGAAAAAACGTCGACTATGTTCTGATCAGTTACTACGAAGATGACTGCAACGGCCATCAACCGGACTGGAAGAAGGTTTTTGCTCAGCTGGCAGCGCTGTTTCCCGGCTCAAAGATGGGTTTCGGAGAAGTAGGCAGTAAATTCGATGATAAAAAACAGGACTATATTAAGAAATACTACTCAATGCAGATCAATCAGCCGCGTTTCATCGGTGGTTATTTCTGGTGGTATTTTTCACAGGACATGGTTCCGGACTCAAAGCCGCTTTGGCAAACTTTAAATTCGTCATTTATAGAATAGCAGGAAGAAATGATCAGATCACTTCGTCACTCTCGGCTTAATACAAAATCTATTTTTAAAGGTTTCGCTGTTGCTGTTTTGTTTTTCTCGCTTTTTTCCTGTGAAAAGAATTCCCAGCAGGCGCCTCAGCCTGCTGCTGATGCAAAACCTTCCTCTCCTCAGCCGGCGTTGCCCGCCACACCATCACCGGCCCCGCATCCTAACGAAGCGGGGTGTGTTCAGGTATTTTACGACAAGTCAGAAGAGCATGGCGACCTCGCCAGAAGTTATGCGCTGATGATCCTGAATTTGATGGGTCATTTTCCGCAGTATCAGCAGATCATTGGCCCGATGGACCGGTACCGAAAAGGAGATTTAAATAAATGCAAAGCCACTTTCTACATCGGGCTTGCGAAAGAGGCCGTGTTGCCCGCTGACTTTTTAGCTGACTACGCTGCGACTTCAAAAACGGTCGTCTGGATGGGAAGTAATTTCTGGCAACTGGGGCCGGAGTTTGAAAAAACTTTCGGCTACAAAAATTATGAGATCACAGGCCTGGACACAGCCAATAAAACGCCGGAACCGGACAATAAGCCAAGTTTTTTCAGGGACGTTTTGTATAAGGGAGAAGTTTTTTCTAAATACAACGTCTGGCTGAAAGATGGTTCTGGCGCACTGGACGGTTCTTTTGAAATGATCAAGCTTACTGAAAAAACATCGTCTAAAGCTGCCGTTGTCGCTGAAGTCAGGCATTCGTTTTCAAAAGAAGTTATTCCATGGGCGCTGCAATCAGGGCGCAAATTTTATATTGCAGAAATTCCTCTTTCTTATTTTCATGAGGCTGACCGCTACTTCGTATTTGCAGACCTGATGTTTGACTTCCTCGAAGAGAAACCTCGCCATAATGCTAAAAATGCCTTTATCAGGCTTGAAGATATCGGGCCTATGGAAGACTTAAAATACCTGCAGGAAGCCATGGATATTTTTTCGCGCCATCAGGTGGTTCCGCATTTTAATCTGTATCCGATTTTCATGGACCCGCTTAATACGGAACCGTCGCTTAACGGGAAGGGCATTTTACGCATGGAAGATGCGACGGCATTCAGTACGGCCATTCAAAACCATATAAAGAACGGTGCTGTGATTATTTGGCACGGGGTTACGCATCAGTACTCAAACGTAAGAAATCCGTGGACGGGCGCCAGCGGCGACGACTACGAATTCTGGGATGCAACGGCAAATGCACCCGTGGCAGAAGACAGTATCGATTTCGTGCTGAATAAAATGGAAGACGGCTTCAAGTCACTGAAGTCGCAAAATATCGAACCGAAGCTTTGGGTGATTCCGCATTACGAAGCCTCGGCTCTGGATAACGTGATCTTTGGGCAGCTTTTCTCTTGGATGGTTAGCCGCGGAGTTTACATTGATAATAAAATTTCAGGGTTAAAAACCGGCTTCAACAAACCAATCGGATTTTCAAAAGCTCAGGCAGAAGAAACAACTAAAAACAGAAAAGATTTTTTTTCAGGACTTACTGTCAAGGCAAATCCTAAGATCAGATTCGGTCAGATCTTTCCTTATGAACTTTACGGCGATATCTACCGTCAGCATGTTATTCCCGAAGATTTAGGAAACGTAGAGCCCGAGCTGACTGATCAGGTAGAATTCACGCGAACAGTCGATACCATGCTGAACGATGCAAAAAGAAATTTGGTTCTAAGAGACGTGTGGGCCTCTGCATTTTATCATTCCTTCTTGCTGGATCCGAAGATGAATGCAGCTAACCGCGATCCTTCAAAGCCAAAAGATTTAGAACGCCTGATTACCGGCTTAAAAGCTCTTGGCTATAATTTTATCAATCTCGAAACATGGATCAAAGATAAAAATGAACCATTAACAAGACCGCGTATAGAACTGGAAGAGTTGCGCCCGTGACGGAAAAAATGCACCGCTTTTTTGAAAAGATCGAACGCGATGACCTGTTTACCCAGGCTGCGGCTCTGTCTTATTCGACGGCGTTAAGTCTGGCTCCGATGGTAATTCTATTAATTACCTTTTTTTCATTTATGCGCTTTGATCTGCAGGCCGAATTTCTGAATGAAACCAAAAACTTAATCGGACCGGAAGCCAGTAAAGTTTTTGAATCTATTATCAATGGCGCCAAAAACAGGCCTGATCTCTCGGTTGCGGCGGGGTGGGCCGGTTCAATTGTTCTGGCTTTTTCTGCCAGTATCGTTTTCATCCAGCTACAGAGAGCCCTTAATGTTATCTTCGGTGCGCCGGCAAAAAAAGATAATCACAAACCTTCGAATTGGCATATCGTGCAGAATTTTATGCTACGTCGGCTGCTTTCAATCGGAGTGCTGGTGGTATTGATGATGATTTCGGTTATTTCGTTAAGTATTACGGCCATATTCTCTTACTTTGTTGACCGCTACGACTTCGGCGGTGTGCAAATTATCGCAGAGCTGATCAACCTGTTAATTTACAGTCTTTTGTTCGGCATGCTTTACAAATGGATGCCGGACCGCACGGTTCGCCGAAATCACAGCTGGCTTTCAGGGCTGTTTACAGCTGTGATGTTTGTGATCGGCAAGGCGGCCATTGGCGCCTACATCGGCCAGGCGGCTGTAGGCTCTGCCTACGGAGCAGCGGGATCTCTTGTTGTATTATTGGTATGGATATACTACTCCGCTCTGGTTTTTTTCATCGGCGCGGAAATTTCATCATTCTTTTTGAAACCGAAGGCACATGCGAAACATTAAATATAAATGGCTTATTATTGTTGTGTTGATATTAATCGTTGTACGGGCAGCGCTTCCGTCGATCGCACTGAACCAGCTGAACAGTTTTCTTGGTAAAAAGATGGAAAACTATGAAGGGCACATCGACGATCTGGACCTTAGCTTATACCGGGGCGCCTATCAGCTTCAGGGTTTCGTCATTAAAAAACGAAACAGCAAAGAAGAGCCGCTTTTATCCATAAAGGAGCTGGATCTTTCGCTCGCATGGCGTTCATTAACGCACAAACATCTTACTATGGACGTGGTCATTACAGAAGGTAAAGTCAGACTGATCGACAGTGATGATGAGAAAAAAAAGCAGTTCGGAAATGATGAGTCCAAACAAAACTGGTATGACGTTTTTAAAAAAATTATTCCGATCAAAATTGAATCACTGAAAATGCACAACTCGGAAATCGAATTTAATAATTTTGATTTAAAAGCCAAGGTGCCTGTTACATTGAGCAAAATGGAGCTCGAGGCGAAAGATCTGCGAAGCCGCAAAAGTGAAGAGCTGAGCCCTTTTCATTTTACTGCAACCCTGCAAAAGCATGCTCCGATTAAGGCCAGCGGAAATCTTGACATCTTAAAGCCATTTCCGGAAGGCGATGTGGACTTTGAGATGGAGAAATTTGACATCGCATCTATTAACAGCCTTTTGCGCGCCTACGTCCCGGTAGACATAACAAAAGGTCAGGTCAGTGTTTACAGCGAAATCGTTTCAGAAAAGGCGGCGATTAAAGGTTATTTGAAATTATTTTTAAAAGAAACAGACGTTATTGCGCCTAAGCAAAAGTACAAAGGCATAAAACATTTCTTCATTGAGGTCGGTGCGGCCATTGCGAATTTCTTTTTAAAAAATCCCAAAACAAAAGATGTGGCGATGAAAATGCCGTTTGAATATAAAAACGGTGATCTGAATGCAAGTTTTTCTGAAGCTTTTTGGTCTGCCGTTAAAAACAGTGAAAAAGGCGAGCCGCATCTAAAGCACGGCATCGACAAATCGTTAACGTTTAAACGCGAAAAATAATTGGCGTACACCTTGCTTAAACATTTTTTACTAACTTTTATTAAAAGGAGAATTAATGAAAAATTCTAAAACTAGCCGCGGTTCACGTACGTCTCAAGAAGGACGCCGCAGTTCAAGTGGCCGTATGAACGACGAAAACGGAAGATTTTCTTCAGATGACGGCGGATACTATTCAAATAGAAATTTCGGCAGCCGAAATGAAAGAGAAACTTACGGGCGTCAAGGCGGCCGGTCAGGTGCAGACCAGTGGAGCGATTACAATGATACGCGCCGCGAAAGCGGAACATACGGTGGGGGCAACTGGGACCGCAGCGAAAGTGGTTCGCAGTACGGATCTGTTTACGGGTCTGATCGCAGTCGCGGTTCAGAGAGAAGCTCCAATCGTGATAACGAGCGCAGTTTTGGCCGGGATTCCGAGCGCAGCTCTGGCAGAGATTCAGAGCGCAGCTCCGGTAAAGGTTCAGAGCGCAGCTCTGGCCGCGATTCAGGTTATAATTCGGGTCGTGGTTCTTATGGCCGCGAATATGACGAAATGGATTCAAGCCGCCGAAGCCAAGGTTCGCGTTACGCGCCATACCGTTCTTCCGAGCAGGACTACGAAGCGAATTCTCGCTGGGATAACGACGGTTACGGAAAGTCGACATGGAACCGACCTGATGGCGACCGTTCTGAACGCAGTGAGCGCGAGAGCTCTCAGCGCGACAGTCAACGAAGTTCACGCTGGGGTAAAGAAGACTTCGGCTGGGGCGGTACTATGAGTGGCCGCGACCAGGAAACGGGTTACAACACTGACATGACCGATGAAGATAACTACGGCGACCTGGAAGGAATTTCCGGCGGTCGATCTGCTCGTTTTTCAGACGTGGATGATGTCGAAGGGCAGTATGACGAAGATTACCGCGACCGTGACAGTTACAGTCATTCTCGCCGCAGCAATTCTAATTCGCGTTCCAACCACGGCTCGCGACGTTAAATTTAATTACAAAATGCCTCACGCAGTGGGGCATTTTTTTTTAGCTTTCAAATAAACAACCGTCTAAGTGGGCCTCTTCTTTGCTACATGCAGTGCCATGACCAACTTAAAGAAAATTAAAAGAATCATTGAAAGTCTCCTCAAAATATTCGCGACTGTTTCTTTGGCACTTATAATTGCCTCCTGTACGCGGCCTAACGTCGTCACCATTGACGGCAAAAATAGTGAGCAGAGTGTGCCGCCTCCGCCGCCGGCGCCATCGCCGCAGCCGGAGCCTGGTCCAACGCCAACGCCTGGCCCGACACCAACTCCTAATCCTCAGCCCGGAATCTGCGGGCCGACTAATAATACATGTCTTGGCGGTGCGCTGGTTGATACCGAAGACACCGCAAGTCAATATCAATGGAGCTGCAACGGTACCAACGGCGGCGGTAACGTCAGCTGTACGGCCGAAAAAGTTGTGAGCTCGAACTGTGTTCAGATTTTTTATGACAGCAGCACAGACCCGAACTTTAAATATCTGGGCCGCACCTACGGTTTAATGCTTTCAAACTTGCTGTCGCATTTTCCTGAGCATCAGCAAATCATCGGGCCAATCGATGCTTATCAGTCCGGTGACCTTGAGAAGTGTCATGCCACTTTCTATATAGGTGCTAACTACGATAAACCTCTGCCGCAAAGTTTTAAAGATGAATACGCGACAACAACAAAAGCAGTCGTGTGGATCGGATATAACTTCTGGCAGCTGGGTAAAACGTTTGAAGACACATTCGGCTACAGCGTTGCAAACGGCGATTATCAATTTACAACTCTCAGCACGACGCAAACCACGCCGGACGGGCACCCGGGATTCTTTCGCGATATCCTTTATAAAGGTGAAACTTTTGAAAAATACGGCAAGTGGAAAGATAACAAAAAAACCACTTTCTACGCCGCCTTTGAAATGACAAATCTTCTGAAAAAGACGGCCGATGTTTCAACTGTCATGGCACGTGCGAAGCACTCAACCACGGGTGAAATCATTCCGTGGGTTTATAAATCCGGTAAAAAATATTTCGTTACTGAAATTCCATTCGGTTTTATTCATGAAGGTGACCGCTATTTTGTATTCGCGGATCTTCTGTTTGACTTCCTTGAAGCGCAGCCACGGCACAATGCGAAGAATGCGCTTATCCGTCTTGAGGATATCCATTGCGAAGTTGAGCTGAATTATCTCGATGAAGCTGTTAATATTCTGAAGAGAAACAATATCACTCCGCACATTAATATCATTCCGATCTACAAAGACCCGAATCCAAACCCGGATGTTGTAGTCCGAATGGAACAAAAAGCCAGCTTTGCGAACTTGATCAGAAGATATAAATCAGAAGGTACGGTTTTCATCTGGCACGGAGTAACACATCAGTACAATGAAATGATTAATCCGTTTACGGGCATCAGCGGTGATGACTATGAATTCTGGAATTACCCTGCCGGTACGCCAATCGCGGAAGACAGCCCGCAGTACATCGTGACCAGACTGAATGACGGTTTTAATTCACTGAAGAAGTTTAATATCTATCCGAATCTCTGGGTTCCGCCGCATTACCGTGCTTCGGCTCTCGACAGCTTCATCTTCGGGGGAGTATTTAAGTGGAATATCGGCCGTTCAGTTTATAGCGACTATACGTTCTCTGGATACCGTTATCCAAACACCAACGTCATGTTCGGATCGAATGATCCTGACCTGCAGGCTAATCAAAGCAATTATGTTTCCGCACTTTACGTGAAAGAGAAGCCGGGCTTTACGCCATTCGGTCAGCTTTATCCGTATGAGCTTTACGGAGACATTTACAATCAGCTTTTAGCGCCTGAAAACTTAGGTAACGTGCAACCTGAGCTGAACGATCAGGTGGTAGCAACAAGAAGTGTTGACCGCATCCTTGCAGATGCAAAAAGAAATCTGGTATTACGGGATGTCTGGGCATCAGTGTTCTATCATCCGTTCTTGCTGGATCCTGCATTGAATCCTGAAAACCAGAATAATCCACCGGTGAAAGACCTGGAGCGTTTGGTTAAAGGAATCAAAGCACTGGGATACAATTTCATTAATATGGATCAGTACGCAAATTCAAATACGACTCGCGGGCTTCCGCGTGTTGATCTTGAAACTCAGTAGTCAGAGTTAAAGTGAGCGGCCCGCAGTATTAATTGCAAAATTAAGAACGTTGGCCAGCTCTTTTAGGACGACCGGTTTTCTGATAAAGCCCTGAACATCGTCGCGCAGTAAATTGACAAATTCATCACTGAGATCACCGGTCATAATAATGACCGGTGTTTTATTGTTTGGAGCACTTACGTCTGTTCGTAAACTTTTAATGACTTCTGTGCATTGCTTTTGCCGGATATGCCGGTCTATCAGAATGCAATCAAACTTCTGCCGTGACAGTTTTAAATGCGTGTCAGGCAAATTAAAGGAAGGAACAGGCAAGAAGCTGACATCGGAACCCAGGTAAGAGCAGATGTTGTCAACCAGCTCGGCATTATCATCAATAACCAGAACAGACGAGCGGTGATCGTTAACGATCTTGGCACCGGGTCCTTTGTTAGACATCGTTTGCGTCCAGCGCCGGGACTTTTCCAGCAGATCGTCCATTTTAAATGGTTTAATAATCACATCGTCGATGAAGTTTTTGATGTTTTCGAACATTTTCGGCTTCAATTGGCCGCTGCAAACCAGAACCGGAGTTTTTATGTTTAACCCGCACAAATCTTTTCTTATAACGTGAATAATGCGTTCGCCGGTTTGGCCACCCAGATGCATATCGATTATCACCAAATGAAACTTTTGATTTTCAAGTTTCTTTATTGCATCCTGCACGTTATCAGCAATAAGAGTCATGTATCCCGCGCCCGCCAGAATTTCGCTGGCATTGGCTGCCAGTTCGTGGTCGTCTTCGACAATCAAAATGGATTTTCGGTCCAGATTATTTTTAAAAACCGGTTTCATATTTCAGAGGGAGCCTGAGGATAAGCTCGTTCATGCCGTTATTCTTTTTATATTCAATCTTGCCACCGAGAAGATCGGTGAGGCTTTTTACAGAGGCCAGTGAATCATAAACTGGTTCAGACTTGTTAGAAAAATAAGTACCAAAGACGGTTTTTTCTATTGTTGAATCCGGGTCTTTTCCGGAGTTGGCGGCATGAATGGTGATCTCGCCGTTTAACTGCAGGACTTCAAAGCTGACTTTCTTTTCGCTGCCGGCTGCAGCGGATAGCAACGCATTGGTGCCTAATAGCTCGGTCAAAAGAGTGAATATTTGAACGGGAAGTGGAGTCAAACCGTCGGCCAGCACATGTGTCGTACATAGAATTTGCTGAGCATTTGCCCGTGCCTCAATTTGTTTAAACGCTGTTTCGAAAAGTTGGCGTATGTTGACCGGTTTTATTTCTCCGTTGACGGTTGCAAAGCGGTTTAATTGAGCGAGCAGATCGGTCAGTTGCGCCACTCGCGAAATGCAGCTTTCCATTTTCTTTTTCGAAAGCTCAGGGTCGTTCAGCGCAAGCGTCAGTTCGCAATTGCTGAGTATAATTGATAAATGATTGTTGCATTGATGTACAGCCTGGCTGACAGCTGTTTTTAGATCGGCTAGAAACTGTTGACCCATGATTGATTCCCCGCTGCTGTAAAGTCTCTACTAAAGTAGTTTACTTGAATAGCAGATTCTTAAAACAAAAAACGGTCATGAAGTTCAAACTTCTGTACCGGCGTCCAGGTTTTTCAGAGTTTGCGGGTTAAAAGCAGAACGATGACGGCCACTAGAACGATACCGGCGCCGCTGCTGGGGAGAACTCCCCATTTTCGGCTATGAGGCCATGTCGGCAAGCTGCCTAAAAAGACTAGAACTGCTACTACTAAAAGTATCACGCCTGCGTCCAGATTCGCCCCTTTATCTGCGCTTTTAAAGCACAGATTCACCGAATTCCATTAAAGCAACAATCATTCCAAAGGTGTATCTTCTTAAATCCCCTTGGCCGTTTTCTTGCTACTTTCACTCTTACCAGTGTTGTTAGTAGCACTTAAATTTCACTCTCAACAGGAGTCATCATGGGTTACAAAAGCAGATCAGAAAGAAAATCCGCAGGATCACATAACCGCATCGGCATTTTCGGCGCGGGCCGTAATAACAGGGATGAAGACCAGCAAAGAGTCTATTCAGACCAGGGTAATTTTTCTGAAGAAGGCGCCGGACCTGATGAAAGCTTTGATGAAGAGTTTAATGGTCCTGCTGACGATCTATTAAGACGCGCCATTGATAAAAAGCGGGGAATGTTTAAGAAACCACCGCGCCCGGTATATGACTCCTGGAACCTTCCGGAAGAATCCTCCATTAAACCTGCGCCAACGCACGCCGGAAAAGGCCCGAAGGGTTACCGTCGCTCGGATGACCGCATTCGCGAAGATGTCTGCGAAGCCTTAAGCTCTCATCCTGAAATTGATGCCAGTGATATGGAAGTGGATGTGAAAGACGGGCTGGTTATTTTCAAAGGTTCTGTTGAGTCGCGCTTAGTAAAGCGAATGGCGGAAGATCTGATCGAAAACATTCCCGGCGTTGTCGACGTCAGAAATGAACTGTATTTTACGAACGGGCCTGTGCTTTCTCCTAAAACCAACGGCAACGGGAATGGTAAGAAAAAGCATCACGACCGGTAGTCCCTTTTAATATTATTATGTCATAAAAGCCTTATAACTGTTTCAAAATGAGAGTCCCGGCAAATCCGGCCTAAATAACTCATTACTGAGTCTATTTTTACCGAATGTAAATTGCAGGGACTAATCTTGAAAATAGAAAACGAAAAACTTTTATTATCGTCAGCATTTAATCCGCGTGATTACGAGGGGTTAAAGCCTGATCAAAAAGAAATGCTGGCGTTGTTTGCCAGATCTTTCAGTATTTTAGAAGTTGTTCAGCATTTTTTTTCGAAGCGGCAGTTAGTATCCTTTAAGTCGTTGCACGAACTGATTCTTTTGCTTTTGAAAAAGAACGCCATTGCAAACATTTCGTTTCACGAATACTTTCTCGGGGCAAGCAAAGCGCAAACTCAATCAGAGCAAGTCGGTTTCTTTGACCGCATGGCCGAAAAGATTCTCGAAATTCAGAGCGTAAAAAAAATTGATAAAAGCAAAATCAAAGAGATTCCGTTTTTTCGCTCACTGACGCCAGAGTTACAGGATATATTCCTGCAGCATTCAACTGTCGTTCCGGTGTCAGCAGGAATTACTTTTTGCCAGGAAGGATCAAAGCAAAGATCTTTGCTGGTGTTACTCAGCGGCCAGGCTACGGTTTACAAACGTGACGAAAGCGGCAAGATGAACAAAGTGATCGTGCTTTCTGAAGGAAGTCTGTTCGGAGAGGCGGCGTTTTTCTTCGGCACCGACAGGTCTGCAACGGTGGTGGCAGACAAAGACTGTCAGGTGCTGGTCATTAAATATATTCCCGAAGTTTACGATAATCTGATCAAAAAAGACAAAGCGAAACAGCTGCAAAGCCGTATCTGGACGATTCATGCGCTGCTTAAGGCTGACACCTTCCGTTCGCTGCCCCAAGAGTGTTTTGACGCTCTTATCTTTGCGGGTGAGCTTAAAAGCTTCAAACCAAAAACCGTCATCTGCAAGCAGGGCGAAGTGGGTGAAACCTGCTACGTCATAATTCAGGGTGCGGTCGACGTCGTTAAAAATTTAAAATTCGTCAGTCGCCTCGAACAAGGCGACTGCTTCGGCGAATTGGCGCTGATGATGAATCAAGGTATCCGGACGGCATCAATTCACACGGCCGGCGAAGGAATCGTTCTTGAGATTCACCGCAATCAATTTTATAAAATGCTTTCTGAAAATTTGTTGCTGGCCTGTGAATTCGAAAAGTTGGCCATTGAGCGCACTCTCGAAAACCAGCGCCTGCAAAACTAATTACAATACAGGGGTCACCTGTTTTGCTCCATTCAGTAGTAACACTTTCGAAATACTGTCAATCAGGCTTGCGGCCTGGAGCTTGAAGAACTTCAGAGTCTCTGTCTGAACAACATCGCTTTTAAAATGAGAAGCACGGACTAACACTACATTTAACGATGCGACAGCGCCGGTAACGGTTCTCTTGATACAAATAGCTGTGTTAATGTCGCTGTAGTTGTTGGCCAGTAAAGCGCTGGACCGCCGCAGGTCTCCCAGCAGTACATACGGAGTTTCGCAGGCCGCAGTTGCAGTGGCTTTCTTAAGAGTAAATTCCGCATCCAGGTCAATCGAATTACAGACGATAAAAACGCACTTGCGTACGGAAATTTTCAGTACTGGCTGAAGCAATGTACCGGTGACCACTTTTGGTGAGGTAATTTTAGAGCCGCTGTCTAATTTGACCTGAAAATGATCGACGAAAGCTTTTATATTGTTTTCGGTTTTTAATAAAACCTGATCGAACTCATCGGTGATAACATTCAGCTTTTTTTGAACAAGTACGTCCTGAGCGTATGCGTGAGTCGCGGTGAAAATGGCAACTGTTACAAATAATAAGAATTTCATATGAACCCCCGGTACCGCCAAAAGCAAGCCTGGTGCCACAGCGTTTAGAGCCATTGTGGCTTTAGCCATATCTCACAGTGGCTTTAGCCAAAACGTCTCACATTGGCTTTAGCCAAATCTCACAGTGGCTTTAGACTCATCAGTAGTGTGGCGGTTTTTCGTTTGCAGGGCCGATATCAAGCTCGCCCGAGGTGCCTGACTGAAGTTTTTTAGTGAGAAGCTGAATGGCGCTATCTAATTTGTCGATTTGGAGTTGTTGACGGTAAATGCCTTCGCTCAGATCTTCAATTGTCTGTTCGGCATGAGCAATTTTAATTTCGAGATCAACCAGTCGCTTTTCGTCTTGCATGTCGGGGTTATCGCTCTTTTGCTTACAATCGTAAAGTACTATTTGCCTTATAGGCGGACTCTCAGAAATGATTTGACCTTTTTATAGGGTCAGCTAAATAACAGGCCCAAATCGAGGAGATAACATGAAAGCATTATTCGCCGCTGCTATCGTATTTGCGGGATTCTCACTTCAGGCTAAAACACTGACTGCAACAGATCTATTGAAGTCTACTTTTTGCAAAGAGTACTCATGTGACGACACCTCTCCGTACAAAAACAAAGAAGGCCAAATGGCTATGCAGATGCGTTTGGCAAAAGACCCCCTGAATTTAGATCTTCTTGTGCTTTTAGATGGTGCCAACTTAAAGACGTTAACGTTTAAATTCACTAACGATGACAGCAAAGTCGACCGCAAAGCCCTGGTTTCTCTTTTGACTTTCTTGCTTGGCCGCAGCCCCAACGAGCAAATCGTCGATAAAATTGCGGCAAACGCCGTCATTAAGACTAAAAAAGATCAGCTTTTACAGAATGAAAAAGTTGCTCTAGAGAATCTAAACGTGATTAGCGGTAATGTTCTTAAAAAACCGACGGTCATTATCGAAATTTAAGTCTGATTCCAGCAAGAATTTTTTCTCTTCCGCATTTCACTGTAAGAGCCGTGAAAAAAATGCTGACTAAAGTTTCGCCATTTGACGAATTTTGTCTGTAATTCGTAAAGTTCGACAACTCTATTTCGCGCGTAAACTATTGAAAATGCAGTGAAAATGAGCTTTTTAAAGTCCTTCGGTGTAGTCGCTTACAGTTTTCGAAATTCAAAAATCACTGACGATATAAAAAATTAATATTTCTGAAATTCTAAATAGCTATTTATTAACTCTCATTGTAGTATGCCCCTGTACAAGATAACTAATTGAAATTAGCAATGTAATTACAGGGGAATATTCGATGAAAAAAAATATTATCATCTCGTTAGCAATAGCAATGTATGCAGCTCATGTGCACGCGGTATTAATGCCGGGAGCAATGGCTCGTAATGCGTATGTCTTCAAAAAAGACTACGAAGATATGTTCAAAGACAACGAAGGCAAAAAACTTGCTGCTCGTAACCGTCATGAAGCATCTAAATTTGCTGCTAAATCTAAAGACCGCGGTATCGAAGGTTTACTTGTTGATGATGAAGAAGATCGCGAACAAAGATTCAGCGGTTTATTAGCTTCTACAGTTACAACTACTGGCGGTGGAAACACTGACGGTGAAGAAATCATTACTGGCGGCGGCGATAACGGCGGCGGAGACAACAACGGCGGTGGCGACACTGGTGGTGGTGATAACGGCGGCGGAAACAATGGCGGCGGTGACAATGGCGGCGGTGACAATGGCGGCGGCGGAGACGACGACGGAAACACGGCGGAAACGATAACGGCGGCGGAAACGATAACGGCGGCGGAAACGATAACGGCGGCGGAAACGATAACGGCGGCGGAAACGATAACGGCGGCGGAAATGATAACGGCGGCGGAAATGATAACGGCGGCGGAAACGATAACGGCGGCGGAAACGGTAACAACGGTGACAAAGACAACGGCCACGGTAACGACGACAACAACACTGACAACAGCAATCCAGGCAACGGTAAAGGTGGCCACGGAGCTAACTAGTCTTACAATTTAATTGTTAAACTTGAAAAGGCTCGGGATTCCCGGGCCTTTTTTTTTCGTGTTGCTGTTCGAGTGGTTGGGGCGGGCGAGTGGGACTTTGTTGTGAAACAACTCGGGCTCCTGCCCTCTCTTGCATCGACCTGGGAGGCTTATAGTGGCTTGAACTTTGTTGTAGCGGTATTTGAGGGTAGGTGGCAGGCCGTAAAATAAAAAAGGCCCGGGAATCCCGAGCCTTTCATTAACATTAAATGTTTCGCTAGTACTTGTAATCGAAGTGCTTCGCGCTATTAGCGGTTTTTGTCTTCGCGGTTGGTTTCTGTTTGTTGTTGGTTCTGGATGTCTTTTACCATTTGAGCAGCTGTGCTGTCGCCTGATTCTGCGTTTGATTTAGGGGCGTTTGCTTTTGCCATTTCAGCCGCTTCTTTTTTAGCTGCTTTATCAGCTTTTTTCATCGCATGTTTCTTTTTTAATTCAGCGCGCTTTTGTTCAATTGAAGGTTTTTTTGCTTCGTTTTCTTTTGCCATTTGCTCTGCTTTTTTCTGATCTTCAGTTTGAGCAGGGGCAACAACATCAACCGCCATTGCAGCAGATGTTGTGATAATCAAAGCCAGTGATAGTAATGTTTTTTTCATTTTTATAATCCTTTATTTTAGAAAGCCGTCAAAGAAAGACCTAATGTTGTCAGGTTTTCTGTGTAGTTTTTGTTAATAACTTCAGCATTGTCGTAGTTTGAATCGTTTTGAGTGTGTGCGTGCTCTAACCATGCTCTTACGTTTTTGTTGAACTTGTGTAAGTAAGTCACGCTAATTACTTTTTGCGTGTCTTCACGGTCAGTTCCGTTAACCGAGACCACATCTAAGTAGTCTTTTTGAGCCGTGCTGCCTTTTAAAGTCAGGCGAGAAACGAGTTCATTGAAGTCGTAAGCGATGCTTGCACCTGCGCGAACAGCTTTATTACCGTAAGGCAGTAAGCCTGTACCAACAGGTTGCGCGCCGGCACGGTTTTCATCCGCACCCAGGTAAGCACTTAATGTCCATGCGTTGATGTAACGAGTGTAAAGCGCACGTGCAGAAGAGAACGGACCTGATTTGTAATCGAAAGCCGTCGTTAACGAATTACGCTGAGAAGCTGCTGCAACTAAACCTAAAACGTTATCGCCTGTTGTATAGAAGTAGTTGGCAAAAGCGCCTGATTGCGACCAAGCATCGTCACCATTATATTTGTCGTGATTATAGAAGATCTGACCGTTCCAGCGGTGGTTGTTAACGCGGTAATAAAGCGGAACGTAAACGTTCAGCAATTCATCTTTAAAGTTAGGAAGGTCAATTGCATCTGAAACCTGGTAACTTGCGCCGATACCCACGTCTACAGTATTTGCCCAGATGTATTCGCCACCAACTTCAACTTCATATAAGTAACGGTCGAACTGGAATGAATTTTCCTGGTAAGCGTTGTCAGTGTGCATGTACTTAGCATCTACCCACAAACGTTTGCGGTTAGGAAGTTTTTCAACAACAACTTCACTTGTAACTGAATCTTCTTTCGCAATACCGGCTTTACACTGGTTTAAAACTTCTTTACCTGAAGCTGTGTCAGTTAAAACTGACTCTTCAAGTTCAAGTAAGCAAAGCTCATAGTTCTCGTCAGCATAAGCAGCTTTAGCGTTATCTAAATATTCATCTGTTCCGTTCTGGATAGATTTAATTAAATTTTGCGAAGGCTTATAAAAGAAGCGCGCCGGAGTAAAGCGTTTAGCGGTTTTTAAAGCTTCTTCTTTTTGGCCTAAGTTCAACTGACAAATCGCTTTGTAGTAGAACGCCGCACCCACATAGTAAGAGCGTTTTTTTACAACTGTATCGAAGTAGTTGATCGCAGCTTGATAGTCGCCTTGTTTGTACTTAGTTAAGCCTAAGTTGAAGTAGGCTAAGTTCTTTTCAGGAGCGAAAGTCAGAATTTCTTTGAAATTCTCTTCAGCTTTTGCGTACTGACCCTGTTCGAAATTCGCCACGCCATCATCCAAAAGCTTTTGGAAGCGGGCTTGTTGTTCTTTAGTTAATTTCTTATCGCCTTGGTACTCTTTTAAGTTAGTAGTAGGACCGGCGTAAGTAGGCGCTGCAAATGCAACTGCAAGGACTATCGTTAATAATAGGCGTAATGGTCTCATTAATTTCTCCTGAGCACTCCATATAGCCTTATGTTTAGGTCGATGTAAATATCTAATATTACGAAATATTAACAGTTTCAAAAAGCAAAAAGCATGAAATTTAAGCGCATGAATATATAGAATTATCCTGCGGACATATAGAAAAAAGCTGTTGATTGCTTGTGACAGACAATTTCAGATTGTTCTTCACCAACATTTTCAGAGGTAAATCAGCTGCTGGTCGAGAATTCCGGCTGCTCTAGTTGACTATATTTTCATCTTCGGGGGACAATAGAGCATGCTCTATGATCAAAGACCTTATATTTACATGGGAATCGGCGCGGTCGGATTGTTGATGGGAAAAGAGTCAAAGCTGGCTCTTGTCTGCGGTATCGTGCTGATGGGCTGCGGAGTCTTTGTTTATTTCATGAGAAAATCTCATCAAGATCAAAAAGATCAGTTGAACGCAAGACATTCTCAGCTGTCTAAAGACATTCAGAACAAAAAGAACACTCTTTAATTTTCATCGCTTTCAGTAAATTCTTCTGATTTCAGATTTTCGGTAATAAATTGATCGGTCTGATTTGCATCAGCTTTTATCTGCATCAAAAAATTAGTAAAATCTTTGCTGAGTTCCAGCGTGTTTGCATTCAGTTTTTTAGGAGTATCGTAGTTAATTAAGAAATCAGAAAGTTGGGCAAAAACGTTGTTGCGGTTTTTGTTCGTTCTGAAATGTCGCTGAACATTTGCTACCAGTTCCGGGTTCATTCTTTTTTGGTAAGCTGTGATGATCCGGCCCAGTTTGCGGAAGTCGCGGCGGGTGATATTCAGTCCGCTTCTGTTGCAGTTTTCCGGATCATCACTGCTGCTGAACTGCCAGTAATCAATCAGTGAAGCGCGCTGGGACGAGCGGGTAGCGGTGCTGCAGCCCGGGGCCTGCTTCAGGGTGGTGTCTGTAAATTCACCGTTAACAATCAATTTAATTTTTCTTTGTCCGGCATGAAAAGCTGAAAGCATTGTGACTTCAAGTAAAGAGGCATCCCAAGGGTGGCGTGTAAGGTTTGACATCAAATGCCGGTCTTGCTCAGCTGTGTAGACAGCAATAAAGTCAGTCGCAACGGCTTGGCCGGGACGGCTGATTTTTTTGAAGTTAGAAGAGTCGTTATTTAACAGAATCTCCATCAATGAAAGGTAAAAGTACCGAACGTTGGCCTGATCCGCTTTCACATAAGCCTCAAGCGTTTTCAGGTAATGCTTATCAGAAGCATCAAGCGCCAGGCGGTCAAACGATTCGCCGAAGCTTCGTCCTGTGCGTTCATCATTTTCATCCTGGCCGGTTCCGTAATTTACATTATAAGCGATGTTGTTAGCGTCAATTTCAACAGCCACGCCGCCTTCGCTGATTAAAGAAATGTAAGTTGTCAGGTCGTAACGTCCGGGGCCCACGCCTTCTCTTGCTAAAGCCGAAGGTAGTTGTTTGAAAGTTATATTTCGGGATGAAGCAGAAAGGCTGTTTCCCGCCATTTTAAGAGCCCCAACATTTCCGGCAGCGCGTATAGCGCTCGCTGCAACTTTCTTATCAACCTTTTGAAGTCCGGCCACTAATTTGGACCCTGAAGCGATATCAAAACCCTGAATGGCTTTTTGGTCTAACTGAGGTTTGATCACATCTTCCATTAATGAAAAAAACGTCTGACCCTTGTATTGATTTAATTTTACGGCGTTAGAGTAATTCAATAGCCCTGCTGCAAAGCCTGATAAGCTGAACGTTAAAACGATGAATAACAATGCTGTTTTTGAGATGAGTTTCATGGGCGCCTCCTCAGGCTTCGACGCCACTTATAGCCATAAACAATAGCTTAAGATATTGAATGTAAAGAAAGTTATTATGCGTATTATAAATATATAAAAATGCAAGAATTTTAAAATGGTTTTATCAGCTGGTAAAACCCGGTCGCCCGTATAAGCCCGCGTTTTTGTACAGTAAACAGCTGATAACTTTCAAGCTCGCTCATAATATCAATATTATGATCTTCAAGAGATTGCAGAAGAATAAACGCAGATCCGCCCGGTTTCAGTAAAAAAGAAATGGCTTCCATCAGCTCTTTAAAACCCGAGTCGATAAAAAACCGGCAACGATTTTTAAAATCCGATGGCGAAAGCTTGCCTTGGCCCGGTCTGAAATAGGGCGGGTTGCAAAGAATCAAGTCGTATTGTGCTTTCATAGCCGGACTCAAATGTAAATTTTCGTAATTTTCAAATACGCAATTGGAAGTAAGCATCCCTGGAAACAGCGAATTCAGAGTGTGAATGTTTTCATTCAAAAACGGTTCATATACGTTTTGAACTTCGACAAAATCAATTGCCGACTTTCTTCCAAGTTCCTTTGCCATGTGAAAAGCGTAATCGAGACCGACGATCCCGCAGCCGGAGCAAAGGTCCAAAATCTTGTCTGCAGGCAGGTTTTCCGCTCTGACGGCATCAAACACATTCCTGGCTAGAAAGACAGAATCGTGTGAAAAATGATACGTCTCAGGTTGAGCATAAGTAAAACTTTTATACAGATTCAGCGAGCTGTTGGACATAAGTTCTACATAGCGAAATTTAATTTGGCCGTCATTAAGAATCGGAACGAAAAAATTTTACTTTATCCCGGTACCAGTCGAAAATGAGATAGTTAGCTTGCGAGTATTATTGGATGGGGATTATGCGGATAAAAGCTGAACAAATTATATCTGAAGTTGAAAATCTCAAAACAGTTGAGCGGAATTCCTATTTGAACGGCAGTGAGGCCTCAAAACTTATCTGGGCCGATCTGGAAAAACATTTAAAGCATTTACGCACGGTCATGAAAGCCGGGGATTTTGACGGCATAGGCGAGCGCGAAATTCCTGTCATTATCGATAAAATTAAGATCAAAAAAAGTGACTGGATGGCTTTGGTCACTATCGAAAAAGCAAGAGAAGTAAATGCTGCAGCCACTGCCGCTGAAATCGTTAATTCAAAGTACAAAGCCGCAAAAGATGTTGAAAGTAAACGGTCGGCTTTACGCAATCCTCCTGAAGTTAAGAGCCCTCTATACGAGCTGGGTAAGTGGTTTGATTTAAACAGATCCGGCATCGAATCCTTTTGTGCAACGACCTTCATCGTTGTTCTTATTCAGCTGGCACTAAATGTTTATCTTTTCAATCAAGTCAGAATCACCACGCAATATTCGATCATCGACCCATTAGAGCAGCAGCTATCGGTCACTGAATCAAAAAACATTCAGATGGCAAAGCGCCTTTCTAACATGAAAAAAGAAATCACCTTATACCGTACTTTAATGAAGAACATGCCGCTGGGTTCGCCTAAACGGCAAACTTCAAAAGTTGAGTTTGATTCGCTTGAATCTCTCGGCCTGGTGGCTCCTGACAACAAAGATTTGGTCAGTTTAACTACAGCTGATTCTAACTGGGCTGATTAAGGCCGTAAAAAATAATTCTCTTTTATTTTCTTGCCGCCTGACTTTCTGACGAAAAGTCTGTTTTCGGCTTCGACCCCCACAATCAGCTGCGCGACATCCGTCAAGACGGCCCGCGATGAATAGTAACTGTGGCCTAAACCCAAACCCAGAATCGGCTCATCAATTTCACTGACGTTAATAACATCCATTCCCGGAATCAGCTCGCAGCCGCCGATGCGCGCGCCGCCGTTAAAACGCTGCGAAGCCAACAGGGCATTGTCGTTGTACGAACAGTAGATCGTGATGTGCTTTGCAAGCTTCAGCAAATCCGGAGACAGTTTCACGAATTCCTTTAAATCAAAATCGGGCGCATTTAAAATAAGTTCATGAACTAATAGACTGATATCTGTATTCTTGGCTAATTCAACAAGGGCCGGAATCACGACCTGATGACCCATTGAATGAACGTAAACGTAAGTTTTAAGGTCGATACGCGAAAGCAGATCAAAAAAATCAACAGCATCACCCACGGATTTCGCTGCATTGGATTTATTGTGAGAGTAGGTTTGAGCAATCAATGGGGCACTTAAGAATCCATTGTCGGCTCCGGCCGGCCACGAAAACAAAACCACCGAACCCTGAAACTTCAGGTCATAGGCAAGCTGGCTTGCGCGTAAGACTGCATCCTGAAAGGGAACATTAAAACCGTGAACAAAAACCAGAATCTCTTTCGTACGCGACTTTGCTGCCTGACTCTGAAATGAATCGAAGTTAAGTTTTTTATGACTGAGAATTTTAAAGTACCGGTCAGAGTCATCAGTGTAATCATTTGAGTAAGAAATCTGGCCGGTGGCGTGGATTTTCGGAACATTCACTCGGCAAATCCCGTACGAGATCCCTTCGGCTTCGGCTTTGTCGGATTTTTCAATTGAATACCCGTCAGAGCACGGATCTTTTGATTCTTTCGCGCGCCGGTTGGTGACGTAATACACATCCATCGGAAGCGTGTCAGAAAATTTTTCCGTTCTTGAAGCGTTCAGTAAATCGGCGACCTGCTCATTGATGGTCTTAGTTTGTACAGTTTCACTTGTAGCTGAAGGGAGCGGTGGGTTAGCCGGGGTTGAAGTTGAAGGAGCTTGAGTAGTTGAGCAAGACAGCGCAAACAATGCCGTTAAAGCTGCTAAAAAGAAAAGTTTCATCAATTATTTACCTCGTTTAGTTGTACGGCCCGAACCAGATGAGCATTTTTAATCGACCTTTTCTTCAGATTCGAAAAATAAAATACCGAAGCCGATAAAGTAACTTAAGCTGTGATCGGTTCTGTGCAAAAAACTTTCCTTATTGGCAGAGCCTGAAAAATCAGAGTACTGGGCGCCTACTAAAAAGATTTTCTTATCGATTTCATATTTTGCAGAAACCGACGTGTCAAAGCTAAGCCAGCCGGCTTTGGCGTCGTAAGCCCGGCGGTCTGCGGTGGCGTACTGTGGTTCAATTTCATAAAAGAAATCAGCTTCGCCTTCACTGAAGTAGTTTGCTGTCAAAATTAAATAGACATTTAAGTGATCGCTCAAAAAGCTGTATTTATCAAACTGTAAAGTCGGAGAAAACAAGTAGCCTACATGGCGCCCCCGTTGAAAATCTGTCGCAAACGAGGCGCGGTAAGGAAGTCCAAGGCGGATGTTCCCTTTTTCGGGGTTACGGTAAAAGTAGTAGAGGAGGCGCGGGCCAACTTCCAGTGTCCAGTCAAGACTTGGCATTCCTGCACGAGCCGTATTGTTATTAGTTTCAGTCGGGAAGGATCCTCCGAAGCTCAAATCCAGATCGAAGTCTTCATCGCGAATAAACCTGAGGCGGGTGCCGTTTTCACTTTCCGAGCTGAAGAAGTCCCCATGATAATTCAGGTAAGGAAAAGGCAGTGTGCGGTACCGGTATTCATCTGAAGCCGGGTAGTCGGCAAGGCCGCCGTGACCGAGAAACATTCCGTACTCAAGTAAAGGCTTTTGATAAGCATCGGACGGTAAACTACTAAAAAATATCAGAAAAAATATTAAAGAGGCTTTTCTGATTTTGGGGGCCAAAAATAATAAATCCATAAAGTTCCTGCGACACCCAGAAAGGCTCCTCCGGCAAAATCGCTGAAAAAATGCTGGTGAATAATCACCCTCGTAAAGCCTAAAAAAATTCCGACTGCAAACCAAAGATAACGCCATTTAGGCCAAATCAAAGTGGCGATCGTCGCCATGGTCAACATTACCTGTGTATGACCGGACGGGAAAGAATGAAAGTGCGAGTCCAGTGAAAATGGCGAAAAGTTAAGGTTCTGAAAATCGACGGTCGTATGGGGGCGCTGACGCCCGACAAATATTTTTATCACTTGTCCAACTAGACCGATTAAAATGAGGCATTTAAAAACAAATAACGACCATTCACCAAGCGCTTTATTGATATGGGGGTTCGACTTCAAGTAATGAATTTTCGTATAAAGGTAGCGTGAGGCCACGAATCCGATCGCAGCCGCTACAAAATAATGAATGCTGTAGCCGGCATTCGTGATTTCGCGGCTGAAAGCGTAAAAGCCCTCCATCTCCGGGGCTTTAAAGAAGAAAGCGATGCTCTGATCAAGCCAAAAATATCCGGCCAAAATCAAAGCAAGACTAAAGCCCCCTAAAATAAGAGTCAGCGTAACAGGAGCTTTTCTCACAGAAGTTACAGAGGGCATACCGAAACTTTATCATAGGTACGGATTTTGTCTATTTGTTATTAAAATCATTAGCTTATTGGGATTTTGCCTCACATAATAAAAGCGTGAGTAGAATTTTACTTTTTTGTGCAGTCGCATTGGTGGGAAGCCTGTCGGTTAAGCGGCTTTTCCATGTTGCAAATGCAGCTCCTAATGACTACATCGCCTATCTGTCGAATAACCCGCCCTGGAAGAGTTACGTTCCGCAGAATTTTGAGATTTATCAAAAAAAAGGTGATGCTGCTTTTTTCAGAACCAGTGAAGACAAGCCCGAAGCGCTTGCTGAAAGCAAACTGTTATTCAAAACTCCATTTACGGTTTTTAAACCGAATGTCACAGTTGATGCCGAACGTAAAACGGTTGCCGGTCAAACCATTTATAAAACTAAATACGGAATCGACAGCTATTCGCGCAGAGTCGTTGAAAACGCACCCGCAGCCAATGGTGAAAGCAAGCGAAACGCCTTGTTTCTTGGCTGTTCTTTTACCTTCGGTACAGGCGTTGCCGACGATGAAACATTTCCTTACTATTTTTCAAAGTACCGGCCGAACTTCAACGTCTATAATTTCGGAATAGACGGCGCCGGCGCTAATGACGTGCTTGATGATTTGAAATCTTTTAAACGCTTCAGTGATATCAGCAAATCTGAAGGCCTTGTGGTTTATACCGCCATCAATGACCACATTGAAAGATCAGTTTGTAATATCAGCTGCTACGGCAAGTCGTACCGCGACTGGGTGCTGGGAAAGTCCAACTACCAGTATGATCCTGAAAGCCAAAGCATGGTGAACGTCGGAAGCTTTGAAAACAGCCGCCCGGTTACAACCATGATTTTCGGGGTGTTAAATAAAATCGGGCTTATCGATTCTATCAATTTCCCGACTAAGTATTCAAATGAACAGCTTGAAAGCTACGTCATGATGGTCGCTGAAATGAAAAAGATTTCGAAAGAAAAATTTAATTCAGACTTTTACTTTGTTTTTTACCCCGGTAACTACGGTGACGACTGGGAGCGAATCAAGCCCATCCTTAAAAAGTACAGCATCAAGTTTTTAGATTTGTCTAAGATGGATTTTAAAGCGGCCACAGGCGGACGCCACAGCATTATTCTTGACGGGCATCCTACGAAGCTTTCGCACTATTTGTACGCGAGTCTGATTCACCATCAGTTACCTAAATAACTTTACCGAATCAATTCTAAAGGTCGCATTACACAGCTATTTAATGAACTGCTTGTGCAGGCGCTGGATTGTTTCCTGGCCTTTATCTTCCTGGGTCAGAAAGCAAAAGTTATGTTTACTTGCGCCGTAACAGATCATGCGAACATTGATGTCTGAGATGCTCTCAAAGATTTTTTTCGCCAGCCCCGGCGTGTGATTGATGTTGTTTCCGATTAAAGAAACCAGGCACAGGTCCTTTTCAACATTCACTTCAGCTACTTTTGCTAAATCCTCAAGAAGTGCGGGGTTGATCGTCTCGATATTATCAAGTGTTACTGATACACTGATTTCAGATGTGGTAATCGCATCGATCGAAATTTTA
>JAJFMT010000105.1 GCA_020696855.1 Pseudobdellovibrio sp. | reverse complement strand
CAGTTTCAACTCTAACAAGACTGAACAAACTAAAATCAAGATCAACTCTACGCCTGGGAATGAAACTAGCAATCCCGGAGAACAATAGACTATAGCAGCAACAAGCGGCCGCTATAGTCTGACAAAAAAAGCTGAAACATAAAAAAGCCGGCAAAACCCGGCTTTTTTATTTTCCAAAGCAGCCCTAAAAAAATCCAACCTATAACCCGAACCCCATCTATTACTTTGAAGACCTTTTTGTTTCTTTTTAGAATCTGAATTTTCTTTTTCAAATTTCTTTCTGATTTTTTCCCCTCTTTAAAACCGAGTTCGGCTTGGCACCAGCTTGCCTACGAGAGGCGAACCGGGGCAGGTGGCACAAAATGCAAGCTAGTGCCAACACGCATGTCTGAGCGTTTTAAAGAGGGGAAAAAATCAGAAAGAAATTTGAAAAAGAAAATTCAGATTTTAAAAAGAAAGGCTAAAAGGCCAAAAAAAAACTCCAAGCTCATCATCCAATGAAAGCCCGGAGTTTAAGGGGAATGAAACCAATCCATGATATAATTTTTAGTAACAGTTTTTACTTCCATTTGCAGTTCTCACCGCAGGTCTTTAACCCTTTGGCAGCTGGCTGGCAGCGTCTCTCGACGAGCCCCTTTAGCTTTGCGTCCCTAAGTTTCCCTAGGTTTGCCTTGAGGCAAAGGAAGTACACGGTTTGATCCGTGACTCAAAGTCCGCTAGTGGCCTCCTATTGATAAATTAATAAGATTACAACTATCTAAACTTGCCTCTTGGTAAATTATTTTATTGGGGTTCTTCTTCACTTTGGTACTTTATCGTTGTGGCTGAAAATTCGCTTCACAGTTACGTCCCTCCTCTATATCAACTACTGAACCCAGGTGACTTTTAGCAGCGTGTTACCGCTCCCGGGCTTACGTTGATGTTCATCCGATGAACTTAGAATAACCGACCACGAATCCGATTTTCCAATTTAAATTTTTTTTTATCAAAATAATTCAGAAAGTGATTCAGAGTGATTTCAAGGCTTAATTTTCATAGGGAATTTCCTTTTTTGAGACAGAAAATCTTAAATAAAATGAAACAATAATATTCAAAAAAGGCCTTCAAGTTGAAAGCTTATTGAGAATCCCTATCATCTCTTATCAACTCATTTTCAAGTGCGGGCCGAAAATAGCTAAAAATTGTGTTAAATGAGAAATAATGTCATTTAGTCTTTCATGAAAAGAATGAAACCCCCTCAAAAGCCCTTATTTTTATTACTTGGAACCTCTTTATTGACCGGAATCACTCCGCTTTGGCTGCATGCTGATGAAAACACCACTGCTGCGCCTGTGACCATGCCTGAAGTTCAGGTTCAGGGTCAGCAGGAAAAGCAAGGCGGAACTTACAACTCTAAGGTTATATCTAACCCGAAGGCGGCAAGCCCTATTTTGGATACTCCGCAGTCTACAAGTGTTGTTCCGGCCCAAGTTATTCAAGACCAGAACATGACCACTTTAAGAGATGTACTTCATAACGTTTCAGGCATCAGTGTTGCGGCCGGAGAAGGCGGTAACCAGGGCGACAGCATCACGATCCGTGGTTTCAACGCGCGTACGGATATCTTCTTGGATGGAATGCGCAACTTCGGAAGCTATTTTCGCGATACATTTAATTTTGAACAGGTTGAAGTCTTAAAAGGACCTGCTGCTACGAGCTTCGGACGCGGTTCAACCGGCGGCGTGGTAAATCAAGTCAGTAAGGTTCCGCAAATCGATCCTGTAACGGCTGGAAGTCTTTCTGCCGGTTCAGACGCCACAATTCGCGCCACGATGGATGTGAACCGTGCCGTTCCGTCATTAGGCGACAATGCGCATGCGCGTATTAACATGGTTTCCCACAAGTCCGAAGTGGCCGGCCGCCAGTTTGTTGAAAACCGCCGGTTCGGTTTTGCACCGTCTATTTCATGGGGCCTTGGAACTGCGAAGCGTACGACACTTAGCTTTTTCAAACTTTCTGCGAACGATGTTCCTGATTACGGTTTGCCGTTCTTATTCAACAAAGTTGCCCCTGTAAACCGAACTAATTTTTACGGATTTAAAAACGCTAATCACCTCGATACCGACGTTAATATCGCGACATTAAAGCATGAAAACAGTGTCAGTGATAAAACAACAGTCACGCAGCAGCTACGTGTAGCCAGCTACGAAAGAAGTTTCATGATCGGTGATGCACGTGTTCCGGGAACAGTTACTCCAGGTACAGCAATTGAAACAATCAATGTTGACCGCAATCAGATTGCAGGGGAATCAACTGAAACTTCAATGAACTACGACATCAATGTTAAAACCAACTTCGATACCGGCTCTGTTAATCACACGTTGACAGTCGGTGCGGAAGCCATCAAAGAAACCAGCAATCCGACCCGCTACCGCTGGACAGGCGTACCGCAAACCAGCTTACTGAACCCTGCAGACGTGCCATTCACAGGTACCGGCAGTGTGAATACAATTACTGACGCTTCTGCCGTTACAGGCGGCGTTTATGTGATGGACACTCTGAAACTCAGCGAGCGCTGGGAAGTTACAGGGCAAGCCCGTTATGACTACCTGGAGTCCATGTCTCAACAGACAACTCCTTCAGCTGCGAAGCTGACCCGTTACGATAATATGCTGAGCACCCGCGGCGGCATCGTATTCAAACCTTCAAAAGAAGGAAGCATTTACGCGACTTATGCAACGTCATTTAATCCGTCTATCGAACAGTTGTCTCTTTCTGCGGCTAACGTGAATGCCGAGCCTGAGAAAAACCGCGTTTACGAAATCGGAACAAAATGGGAACTGCTGGATGGCGATTTAACATTGTCAGGTGCGGTCTTCCAAACTGAAAAAGAAAACGCAAGAACCCCAGATGTAACGGATCCGACAGTGAATGTTCTTGAGGGTAAACACAAAGCTCAAGGTGTAGAAGTTGAAGTGGCCGGAAACCTGACGAAAAGCTGGCAAGTGTTTGCAGGATACGCGTACTCTGACAGTGAGATCACGGAATCCAACACGGCTGCTGAAGTCGGCCAACGCTTAGCCAATGCGCCTTTGAACACGGGCAGCTTGTGGACCACTTATCAGATCAACAGTAAATGGCAAGTCGGCGGCGGTGTTAAAGCCGTTTCAGACCGGGTTGCTACATTGACTCGTGACACTCAGACCGGATTGTTAAAAACAGTAGACGGTTACAACGTATACGATGCGATGGCGAAGTATCAGTACGCCAAAGACATCAGTGTACAGCTGAATTTCTACAATATAGACGATAAATTCTATATTGACGGAGTTCACGGCAGTCACTTGATCCCGGGTGCAGGCCGCAGCGCTACTTTAACTACTAACTTTAATTTTTAAGGGCTGCTTTTATGTTGCTGAAAATTCCCAATGTATTAAGTGCTGAAGACGTCTTACAGGCGCGCTTCCAGCTCGACAAAGCAGAGTGGGTTGACGGCAAGGTAACCGCAGGTCATCAGTCTGCAAAAGCAAAAAACAATCAGCAGATTTCGCAAGATCATCCTGTGGGGCGAGAACTCGGCGATAAGATTTTGCGTGCGCTTGAAAAAAGCCCGCTTTTTATTGCGGCGGCTTTGCCGCATAAAGTGTTTCCGCCGCTTTTTAACCGCTATGAAGGCGGGCAAAGCTTCGGAAATCACGTCGACAATGCGATCAGACAGATTCCACATACTCCGATTCAGATACGCACAGACTTGTCGGCTACGTTATTTCTTTCAGAGCCGCACGAATATGAAGGTGGAGAGCTTTGCATTGAAGACAATTACGGAGTTCACAGCGTGAAGCTGCCGGCGGGCCATATGGTTTTGTACCCGGCCAGCAGCTTACATCACGTTAAGCCTGTAACTCGCGGAGCGCGTGTAGCTTCGTTCTTCTGGATTCAAAGTATGATCAGAGACGACAGTGTTCGCACTATGCTTTTTGATCTCGATTTATCGATTCAGTCACTGAACCGCGATGTTCCTCAGCATCAGGCCGTGATTAATTTAACCGGCGTTTATCACAATTTACTTCGCCGTTATGCAGAGGTTTAGTTGAAGACATTGCGCTCAGTCTTTTTATGGATGCATCTTTCAGTCGGCCTTGTAGCCGGTGCAGTTATATTGTATCTCAGCGTTACCGGTCTTCTGATGGCGTTTAAGCCACAGATTATTGATTTATCGCGCGCAGGCCTCGTAAGTGCTGATGCGGGTCCGGCATTACCTGTTGTTGATCTTCTTAAAAAAATCTCTGACGGCAAAACGGAAGAGCTGAAGTCCGTAACTTTCTGGCGCGAAAAAGAAGGCTACTTCGAAGCGCAATTCGGAAAAGAAAAGCACTTGTATGCTTATGCGGATGGAAGTGTATTACCGGCGAGTTATGCGTGGAATGAGTTTTTTGAACTGACGACGAATCTTCACCGCTGGTTCAGCCCAAAAAATGAAGGTGATCATAAAGTTCAGAAACTTATTAAAGGCATCAGCGTTATTTTCTTTCTGTTTTTAACTTTTTCGGGAATCTTTTTGTGGTGGCCGTCAGCTGTTAAAAAATTAAATTTCAAATTAAAGAACAAAGCCTTTAACTGGAATTTGCATAATGTGCTGGGTTTTTGGTTTTCACCGGTCATCATTATTATTTCAGTGACGGGACTTGTGATCGCTCACCAGTGGGCGAATAATTTATTATTTGCCATTGCAGGCAGTGAAGTTCCTAAGCCCAGAAAAATTGAAGAAAAAGCTCAGGTGATTCCGCCGGCTGAGCAACTGGCCGGTATGATCGCGGTGGCGCAAGAGCGAAAGCCAAACTGGAAGATGTTGAGTGTAAGATTTTCCAAAGGCTACGTTAATTTAAGCATAGACGAAGACGGGCCAGCGGGCCTGTACGCGAAATCGCAATTGAGTTTTGACGCAGAATCGGGCCAGGAAAGCTTCTGGGAGCCTTATGAAAGTTTACCGACTGCCAGAAAAGTCAGGGCGACAATGCATCCGGTTCACACCGGTGAAGCGGGTGGATTTTTCGGACAAGTTCTGGTAGCTTCGGCGACACTTGTTTCGATCGTATTGGTTTGGACGGGGTTCGCGATGAGCTATCGCCGCTTTTTTAAAACCAAACAGATAAAAAAATCGCAGGTTGGGGATCTGGCTTCATGACTTTAGCTTTACCGATGGCACTACCAAGTAAAGATGTTTTAACAGGTGGAATATCCATTCTGTTGCACTTGGCTTTTTTTGTATCAACGGGCATGTCGTTTGACTCTGCTAAATTTTCTGTTGATTCGGGTTTAAGCTCTTTAGAAATTCACATGGTGGCATCAGCGGCCAAAACCGAAGTGGTCGAGATCTCGTTGGCTGACAATACCGAATCCGATTTCATCGTCGAAAAAAAGAAGAAAAAAGTTAAAGAAAACGTTGTTCAAAAAACGACGGTGGCCGATGGCAAGTCGATGGAGACGGTGCAGACTGAAAAAGGCGGAGCCATCTCGGAAGCCAAGCCAGAATATTTAAAAAACCCTGCACCTGTTTATCCTGCATTGGCTAAAAATAAAGGTCAGCAGGGCCTTGTGCAAATTCTCGTCGATGTAAACAGCGATGGCTCTGTTAAACACGTCCTTTTAAAGAAATCTTCGGGCTTTTTACTGCTGGATGACGCTGCTGTCAGAGCGGTTAAGCACTGGCAGTTTATGCCGGCCAGCCAAAACGGCGTTCAGATTGAATCTCAGGTCGAAGTTCCTATTCGATTCCAGCTGGCAAAAAACGGCAATTCTGATATAGTAGTCCATTAAATTCTCAAATAGGACTGCACATGATCGCATTTAACGCTGTTACCAAACAGCAAGGCTCGAAAATTCTTTTTTCTAATGCTTCTTTTCAGATTAATCCGGGCGAAAAAATCGGCCTTGTGGGCCCGAATGGCGCGGGCAAAACAACGGTGTTCCGCCTTCTTATGAATGAAGAATCTGTGGATCAGGGTGCTGTCAGCAGACCTGAAAAAATCCGTATCGGCTATTTTTCTCAGAACATCGAAGAAATGAAGGGCCGCTCGGTTCTTGAAGAAGTTTTATCAGCAGGAAACCTGGCGGATTTAACATCTGAAATTTCCCGTCTGGAAGAGCGTCTGCAAGACCCGAATCTGGGTGAAGATGAAATGATGACCGTAGTTGAGCGTTATGGAGACCTGCAAGCGCAGTTTGAAGCTGTTGGCGGATACAACTTAGAATCACGCGCAAAAGAAATTCTGGGCGGTCTTGGCTTTTCGAATGAAGACATGCTTTTGGATGTCGGCCGCTTCTCTGGCGGATGGAAGATGCGTGTCAGTTTGTCGAAAATTTTATTACTGATGCCTGATGTTTTATTAATGGACGAGCCGACGAATCACTTAGATGTAGAATCAATCGTGTGGCTGGAGTCATGGCTGCAGAATTACAAAGGTTCTTTGCTGATGACTTCCCATGACCGTGACTTCATGAACCGGTTAGTAACAAAGATCGTTGAAGTGGCGAATAAGACCGTTACTGTGTACGGCGGCAATTACGATTTCTATTACAAAGAAAAAGCCATTCGCCGTGAGCAATTGATAGCAGCCGCTTCCCGCCAGGAAGACATGCTGGCTAAAGAAGAAGAATTTATCGCGCGCTTTGCTGCCCGCGCTTCGCATGCGGCGCAAGTGCAGTCCCGTGTGAAAAAATTAGATAAGATTGACCGAATTGAAATACCGCCTGAAGACCGCGCAATGACTTTCGAATGGCCTGAGCCTCCTCGCGGAGGCGAAGAAGTGGTCAAGTTCGAAGGCCTTGGAAAAGTCTGGAAGCTTGATGACGGCCGCGAGAAAAATGTTTTCTCAAATGCGACGGGCTTAGTTAAACGGATGGACCGGGTAGCCGTAGTCGGAGTGAACGGTGCGGGCAAGTCCACTTTATTGAAAATCATTACAGGACAAACCGAAGCAACAGCAGGCGTTTGTAAAATGGGCCCAAGCATTCAATTCGGATATTTCTCACAGAACTCTCTGGATTTATTAGACCCGAAAAAAACAATTCTGCAGGAAGTAGAAGGCCGTGTTCCGAATGCGACGATGGGTTTTATTAAAAATCTTTTGGGATCGTTTCTATTTTCAGGAGAGGAAGTAGAAAAAAAGATTTCAGTACTGTCCGGCGGAGAAAAATCGCGCGTATTACTGGCGTGTATCCTTTCGCATCCGGTGAATTTTTTAGTGCTGGACGAGCCGACGAATCACTTGGACATTAAATCGCGTGAAGTGCTGCTGAACGCAATCAAAACCTTCCCGGGCACAGTAATGATGGTAAGCCATGACCGCTTCTTCTTGCGCGAAATAACCACAAAAGTATTCGAGATCGACAAAAATCAGCTGAACATAGTCGAAGGCGACTACGCCTACTACCAGGAATTCAAAGCCGCCCGCTCATAATCGCAATTCTAGAAGGAATTCTGAATGCTGCTAAGAGGGTAGGCCAAAAGCTTTCTTTTCCGC
>JAJFMT010000170.1 GCA_020696855.1 Pseudobdellovibrio sp. | reverse complement strand
GGATCAATCGCCACTTTTGTTACGCGAACGTCGTGGTTTTCTTTAATGATTTTTCCGTCAACTTTTAAACGGCCTTTATCAATCGCCTCATTGATTTCAGGAATCTGCAAATGTGCCTGAGTCACTGAAATCGACGGACGGATGTCATAACCTTTATCATACAAAGGTTTAAAGTTTAATTGCGGGTCTAATCCCCATGGATCAACCGTTACCATTTTTAATGGCTGCTTCCATTGCGGGTAAGGCCCGATTTGCACAGGGCTGTGCGTGTTGTTTAAATCCGGTCTGTGAAGCGGTGGGAACTTTCCGCTCGCGATCGAAAGAGCACGGTAAACCGTATAGCTTCCGCTGTGGCCGCCGATGGCGTTACGGGCTTTGTGGTCTGTATTACTTGCCACAACAGGGCCGCGCTCTAACGGAGTATCAGCACCCCAGTTGATCGGCAGCGACTCTTTGAATTTTAAATTCGACTGCGACGCCAGAATAATGTGGTGTGAGCGTTTGTCTTTTTCTAACTGTGAAGATGACATATAAATTCCCTCTTAGTTAAGCCCTGAGGCTTACCCCTTTTATTAAACTTTGCAGTTTATGACATCCAATTGGAGTCGGTTTGTACTTCCCACTTAGTGGTGATTTTTTTAATGTTAGACCAGAAGTCCAAGCTGTGGCGCCCGGTGATATCACCGTGACCGAACTTGGAATAATTAATTCCGCCGAAGCTGAACGGCTCTCGCGGTACCGGTACGCCGATATTCACGCCAACCATTCCTGTTGAAGCTTCACGAACAACGCGGTCTGCAAGCGGACCGCTAGATGTGAAGACGCTGCAGGCGTTTCCGTATTCCACCGAATTTTCAATCGCCATCGCTTCAGAAATATCTTTGCAGCGGATAATACTTAAGATCGGGCCGAATAACTCAACCGTTGCGGCTTCACTGCCGGGCTTAACGTTATCAATAACAGTTGGGCCTAGCCAGTTGCCTTCTTCCAATCCGGCCGGTGCTTTTGCTTTACGGCCGTCCAATAAAATTTTTCCGCCGGCTTTTTCAATACGGTCGATGGCAGAAGTTAAAAATTCTTTTTGTTGTTTGCTGATCAAAGCACCCATGTCCTGGCCCAGTTGCAACGAGCCCGCACGTTCAATAATTTTTTGAATGTGATTATCGACGTTACCGACTGCCAACAGCACAGAAGCTGCCATACAGCGCTGGCCCGCGCATCCAGTGAACGAATCACTGATGCCCAAACCTGATAACTCAGAGTTAGCATCCGGCAATAAGACGATATGATTTTTTGCTCCGCCTAATGCAAGAGCGCGCTTACCTTGATTCGTAGCGCGCTGGTAAACGATCTTTGCCACTTTCGATGAACCTACGAAGCCAACTGCTTTTACTGCCGGGTGGTCGATGATGGCATCAACAGTTTCAGCACCGCCGTGAAGAACTGTGAAGACTCCTTTTGGCAGTCCTGCTTCTGTCAGGGCATTTGCAATTTTTAAAGATGTTAACGGAGTTTTATCTGACGGCTTCCAAACGTAAGCGTTTCCTAAAGCTAATGCGATAGGGATCGTCCACATAGGAACCATCGCCGGAAAGTTGAACGGCGTAATGTTCGCGATTACCCCGAGAGCTTCTCTGCGGTATTCGCAGTGAACCCCGCGTGACACTTCGGCTTTACCGCCTAAATCTAAGTTTTGAATTGAAAGAGCGTATTCTAAAACTTCAATCCCTTTCATGAGGCCGGCGCGCGCTTCAGCGAACGTTTTACCGCACTCAGAGGCTTTTAAGTGAGAGATCTCTTCGATATCTCTGATCAGGATGTTTCTGAAGTTGAAAAGAACTGCACTTCTTTCTTTAATGGGAGTGCGGCCCCAGCTCTTCTGGGCTTCGTTAGCTTTATCTAAAGCACTGTCAACCTGCTGCTTAGACGGAACAGTCACCTCACCGATCTTTTTTCCGTTGTACGGTGAAATCACTTCGATTTTTCCAGCTTCGCCTTTAACCCACTCACCTGCAATCATGTTATTGCAAATGACGGTTCTACAAAGTCAGTTGGAACTTGTGGTCCTCAAGCAAAAAATAAGGATAGGAAACCCCTGTAAACTTATCAAGATTCACAGGCAGTGATGCAGAGTATTATAGGGCGAAAAACAGACGAATTCGTGAGATTAAACCAGTTATCAAGCTTCTGTTAAACGCAATGTTGAGAAATGTTTATCTTGGCGTGTTTGGTTTCGGATGTTTGTTTACAAAAAGGTGGCGATCATGACAATTCAATTCGGCAAATTCAGAGTCGCTTCCATTCAGTCTATTGGAGCTTTTTTAGACCGCTTGGATGGTCAGCCAAGTGAAACTCGAAGTACAACTTCTGATCCTCGCGGCGAAAGATCTGAGTTTCGCGAAAAGCAATTATTCTTGCCATTAAACGAACAGACCCACCCGATTGAGCTGGATGAAACAGTTGTAGTTGCCATTTACGAAGACCGCCAAGGCCGCCCCTGCTCTTCTATGCGGTTAGATAAATTTACGTCTGATGATGTCAGCGATCTGAAGGTCGAACAAAAAGTAGATCTCATCATTTACGGAAAATCTGATTTGGGCTACAAAGCTTTAATTAATAAAAAGCAGACAGGCGTTGTGTACTTCAACGAAGTTTTTCGTGAGCTTCAT
>JAJFMT010000104.1 GCA_020696855.1 Pseudobdellovibrio sp. | reverse complement strand
GAGTTGATGTCAGCTTGACCCCGAAATTGCGAAAATAAAAAGGCACAACCGTTGCTTTTACTGATGAGCAACGAATGATTCGTAATTCTGCAGCAGGGGGAGACTAATGCAGTTTAAAAATTTCGCTAACACTATTTTGTTAGTCATATCAATGAGTTCGGTCGCGAGCGCTCAGTGGTTGGGGCAGCCAGGAAGACCGGCTCCTTACCCTGGAAGCCCTGGTGGCGGGTTGAGCCCAGCGCCTTATCCGCGCCCAGGTCATCCGCATGAACCGCCGCCGAAGCTGCAGCCTCGCCCGCCGATGCCGCCGCGCCCTCCTATTCCTCCGCGTCCTCCAGTGCCGCCACGACCGCCGGTTCCTCCACGTCCACCGCAACCTCCTTATTATCCACCTCAACCGCCGCCTTCAAATCCGGGTTACGGCACTGAAGTAAAGCGCATTTACATGAACCGCCAAGTGGTGAATGAAAATCTTGATATCCGTGCTTACGCCGGGCTTGGTTACAACTATCAAGGTGCAGAGATCATCAGTGTTCGCGCAAACGTTCGCCCATCGGGTTACAGAACTGTAGCGCAACTAATGGTTGATGGCCGAATTGTCGCAACACAAATGGATCCGGGTTACCAAATTGTTTTGTATCCGCAGACCAGAGTTCTTCTTGATCAGTCAGCACGAAGCGTTTCACTGTCATTAAGCGGAAGTCTTTGGGTTGATAACATAGATGTCGAAGTCAGAAACCTTGGCTACAACCCGGGTGGTAACGTTGAAATTCCGGTCTACCGTTCAGTCTTCGGTAATGACCGCATTGATTTAGGTTCCCTGGTCGATCTTTACCGTTACCAAGGACTTCGAATTCAGCAGGTGGCTGTCACAGCGACTGCACGTTACGGAAGCGCTGCTGTCAGTTTACTGGTGAACGGATTTAACGCCGGCAATTTGCAATTCACCGGAGGTTATTCACAGCGCCAGAATTTGTGGTTAAGCGGGCAACCGGTGATCGGCAATGGTGCTGATAGTTTGGTGCTCTACACTTCGGGCGACATGACCGTTGAACATGTGACTTTAATATTGAGATAAATTTTTTAGAAATAGTTTGTCAAAAACCGCGCCTCATATAGACTCGAAATAGAGGCGCTTTTTTTGTACCAAAAACGAGGGTGAAATGGAAACACAGTTAAATCAAACATCAGACAATTCAAAGACTTCGCACACCATGCCAATACTTTCAGAGTACATGGATTACCGCTTGTTTTTGGCCGATTTTTATCTCGCTAAGAAGGCGCAAACACGAATGTCAATCCGACCGTATTCGTATGCGATTTTCTCTGCCGCGGCTGACATTAAATCTCCGAATTATTTGAAAATGATCATTGAAGCTAAACGTAATTTATCACTCGATATGGTCGGTAAATTTGCGAAGGCTTGCGGGTTCAACAAAGCTCAGACAGATGAGTTCCGTTTGTTGGTTTTGTTCAACCAGGCAGAAGACCCGGCTGACAGAAACTACGCTTTAAAGGTTTTGTCTGAATTCCGTGTCGAGCAAAAATTAAAACAAGGTGAGCTGGACAGAAAAGTTTTTGAAAAAGTTCCGAACTGGATCGGCTGGATCATTTACGCCTTAGTAGACCAACAGGGCGTCACTTTTGAAACGTCACAGTTAAAAGATCTTCTTCGCGGTAAGGCTTCTGAATCTGAAATAACAGAAGCGTTAGAAAACCTGATCAAGTCAGGTGAGTTAGTTAAAGACGCAACGACCGGCGTGATCAGCAAAGGTAAGCCGACAGAAACTCCTGATGAAATTCCGTCTGCGCTTATTCGAAAGTTGCAAATGCAATTAATGTATTTGGGTCTTGAGTCTTTATACCAAGACAATGCGACTGAGCGAGAGTTCGGTTCACTGACTTTAAGCCTTACTGAAAAAGAATTTGAAGACATCAAATTTAAACTTCGTCAGCTGAGAAAATCGCTGCACAAAGAAAATGCAATTTCACGAATGAGCTCAAAAGGTGAGCGCGTGTATCAGCTGAATTTGCAGCTCTTCCCGGTAAGTAATCCCACCAAGAAATTGAATTCCTAAATTTAAGAATTTTGTCTAACGCATAGTGGCTGCATAAAATGTAATGCAGCCGAATCACTTTTTTCAGAAAAGTGAAATCATTAAAAAAGGGTGATTTTGACACTGGAAAACCCTGTGAGATGTGGAAAACCCTGTGGGTTTGGTTGATAACTCCCTCGTAATTACTGATTTTAAACCGAGGGTTGATTGATTGGCATGTCACTTTATATGACGCAGCTACGGTTACAATTAACCCCGAATGCGAACATTTCTTAACAGTTTGTTAAGAGAATATGAAATTTTCTGAAAAATATAGAGTGAAAACTCAGAAAAAATTACAGACTTATTCCGCCCAATTTAACAGCGATACCCGCTTACTTAAGCAGCGGTGAGCGCTCACTTCTCGGGCGAAGTGAATCAGAAAAATGCTTTTCACCGAGGCAAGTGTAGAAGTTATTTTCGCTTTTTAAGAGGCAGCGACTGCTTCTTTTACAGTCTGAAAAATACATTGTTTCAATATGAGAACTGAATGCGAATTCTCTAATCCTCTTCGTAATTTATCCCGAAAAACATATTGAAGGAGATCAAAGTGAAAACCTTAAAAGCAAAATTATTTTTGTGTGTTATGGTTGTCGCGATGCAGGCCATGAAGTTTGCGTGGGCTGATATTAACACCTCCGATCAACGACGCGATATCCAGAGTGAAACTGACGCGGTAAAAATGGAAACTGAAATTCATGGCTCGGCAGCAAGAGCTATCGACAGTATCTGCCAGGACATCAGCTTGCCTGCACGAATTAACATTAAGCCGGTGAAGCCGCTGATTGTTGGTTCGCCATTTCGTAAAGCGATTTACGACGACAAAAATCAGATCGTCGCTTATATCACGCAAAACGCAGGGCAGGGGCAGTTCGCCATTTACGATTTGAACAAGAAAGTCGTTCTCACCGGTAAAGCCAGTTCCGGCGGAGACGTGATTGAACTCTTTAACTGCGGTAATGCGAAGATCGGTGTAATCAAGCGTGATACCGAGAGGTCCTTCCTGACAGCAGCTTCCAGCTTTGATGTGCAAGATGACCAGGGGAATTTAATTTTCAGGTCAGAAAAGAAAACCGAATCATCTCCACTGATTTCAGTACTGGCAAAAGACAAATCAGAACTCGCGTCTTTGCTTGTTAGACGCAACGATAAGACATTCGAGGCTTCATTAAAAAAAGAGGCCAAAGGTGAGAACGCTTTGTTGCTGATGGCGACTTTGAAAGCGTACGACGATGCAAATAAATAATTTATGAAGCTGAATCTCAGATTCACTTCACAGGGGCTCCAAGTTGGGGCCCTTTTTATTTTTTAGGATCTCTGTTACAGTAGTTTCATGTTCAAAACTTTAAAAGCCCGTGCCGGTGATTTCAGAAAAGTTCTTCATATGAATGGCTGGCTTGGAACTTTAAAAATAATATACAGCACCTTCGCTGATATCAACTTTGACCGCACAATCGGAATAAAAACGGACGAATCGAAAACAGTCGAGGGTAAATTTGAATATGACGGCGAATTGCATAAGGGCTCGCTGTACGTTCCTACGAGGGGCAGGCCGCTTCTTGAATTTTTAAGTCAGATGAACTTTCCTAAGCGATATACCTTCGTCGATTTAGGCTGCGGCCGTGGCCGTGTGTTGTGGCTTGCAAAGCAATTCGGTTTTGCAAAAGTCGTAGGAATTGAAATTGACAAAGATCTTGCGGTTGATGCCACCGCGAATATGCAACGAAAAATTTTAGTCGAGGGCCGTGACTTTGAAGTTCATCACATGAATGCCGGCGATTACCGGCCTTCTTCAAACGAAAATATTTATTTTTTTTACGGGCCCTATATGTCAGACAGTGATTTACAGTCTGCTCTTGAAAAGCTCCACGCTAAAAAAGTGGAAACAGGTTGCGAGCAGTTTATTGTGTATCACTGTAACATTAAGCCGACCGGGCTTCTGGATAGAATTGGTTTGGTGAAAGTTAGCGATGAGAAGTTTTCAGGAAATCGGTTTATGGTTTACAAGTTTCTCATGCTTTTAATGGCTGCGGCTGAAGATCTTACAGTGGCAAGAAATTCAACATTCTCCTCTCAAATTGAAATGGCGATGTCGAACATATTCTGATTGAGCTGGCGTAACGTTTGCTCTGAATTTAGTGGGGGAACGTCGTCTGCAAGCATCTCAATTATCGACAATACTATTAATGATTTTCGCGTTCATGATTTCTGCGTGCAGTGGCGGTTTCACTACGACCATTACTGAATCGGATTCGGTGGTATTGAGTTCGCAGTCAGAAGAGCCAGCACCGGCACCTGCACCTGCCCCTGCGCCTGCACCGGCACCTGCACCTGCACCGGCACCTGCGCCTGCGCCTGCTCCTGCACCTGCACCGGCACCTGCACCGGCACCTGCGCCTGCACCTGCACCGGCACCTGCTCCTGCTCCTGCTCCTGTAACTTCCCCAACCCAACTCGGTAATGAATTGCTCATCAATCCAGGTTTTGAAACTGCGGGCACAGGCTGGGGTAATTACAGCATTGAATCCGCGAATGTTCGCACAGGTTCTTCGGCCATTCGAATCGGTACAACGGCAGGGGGCTTCTCACAAGGGATTAGCGTAAGCGCAGGCAAATCCTATCGCTTCAGTGGCTACGCGAAATCTTCCGCGCAAGATTCGGGAACTGTGTTTCGCGTTTACTGGAATAATCCTGACGGAACTACTTCGCTCGTCACAAAAAATACATTTTCTTCTGACTACCAAAAACTAACCGGGGACTTCACTGTCCCTGCCGGAGTTACGCGCGCAACTCTTTCGGCATGGACAAATGGTGGCGGGTACCTTTACTTTGATGATGTGTCTGTAAAAGAGATAACTTCACTTGCCATTCCTGCTACTGTTGTTTCAGAAGGCGATAGCATTTCAGCCGGTGCCGGCAGCTATAATTCGCTGTGGTCTATGGCAACATCAGATGTAAAGTTTTACCGTCAGGCGGTGGGCGGGGCAGCTCTTGGGTTCGCGACCGACCCCGCAACAGCCAACACTCTCTACGCAAGAAAGCAGGCGGTGCTTGACCGGAAACCCAGTTCTGGAAAATTTATCGTGAGTATTTTAATTGGTGCAAATGATCTGGGTGGCAGCGATCCCGTTCAATATGTAAATAGACTTTTCGTTTTGACAGATCAGTTTAGAGCCGCAGGTGCCCGCATTGTTATAGGAACAATTTTACCTCAAGGCCCACAGGCAGGTCCGAACTGGATGGTGCATAATCAAAAACGTGCTACTGCCAATCAACTCATACGTCAGGCTGTAGGCAGCCGCATTGATGCAGTGGCCGACTTCGCATCTGATCCCGTGATTGGTCCCGATGCTGCGGGTTCTAACACTTTGCTGTTTTCTGACCATCTTCACCCGAGCTGGGGTGCGGAAGGTGGCCACGAATACATGTATAGAGTTTATAAAGCGACTATGGATCGCATTCTTTCGCAGCCGTAATTGTGAAGCTGCCGGAATAAACTATTTCTTCCACCAGGTCATGACGTTGAAACCCATGAATAGAAAAAAAAGAATAGCGCCTGAAAGTTTAATTTGATTTGCGAAAAACTTCGGGTCACCGCCAGAAGTTGTACCGAAACCTAAAATCATTAATACGATAGAAATAATCGCCAAGGCAAAAAAGACAAGTGGATGGTAAAAATAGGGTGATATCAACTGTTCTTGTTGGCCAACGCCCAATAACTTTAAAGTAACACGGGCAAAAAAGAACGGAAATACCGAGAGAACTGCAAATATCAAAACGGTAAGAAAATCAAGCGTACCGCGGCTATGCATGTTCATAACGCCCTCTGCGCCTTCACTCCATACCCACAGCAGAGTAACGGTTACAGGTAATATGAAAAGCAGAGCAAAAAATCTTCCCTTCAACGACATCTTTTGAGTCAAATTTTTTTGGGAAAAATCTTCCAGGCGAAATCTCATTTACCTATCTTAAACGTAAAACGGGCGCATCTGCAACGCCCGTTGTTCGGTAAAGTAAGATTCTCTTTTTATTTTTTATGTAGCTTTACTTCCTTCTACATCTTTAACATCCTCCTTTTTTGATCCTAAAAGTTTGCTAAAGAATCCGGTTTTGCCGGATTGAATTTGAATCTGACGTGGCTTCGCCTTTTCAGCCTTTGGCAAGGCCACATTCAACACGCCGTCTTCGTACTGAGCTTCAATGTTGTCGGCCTCAATAGTTGATGGAAGTACGAAAGTTCGTTCGAATTTTCCATAGCTGCGCTCATACCACAAAGTGGACTTGCGGTTTTCGTTGTGCTCTCTGCGGCGCTCGCCTGAAACGATGAGGCGGTTTCCTTGCAGGTCGATTTTGATATCTTCTTTTTTTACTCCCGGCATATCAAAACTTACTAAGTAGTGATCGTCGGTTTCATGGATATCGCAGTTAACCTGCGTGGTTACGGTTGAAGTCATCGCGTTTACAGCACGGTCGAAGTCGTTAAACAGGTCTCCCACAAGATCGGTAGCTAATGGGTGGCGTGTCCACGACCAGTCATTGGTCCACTTGTTTGAGTGTGGGCTTAACATTCTCATATAATTACCTCCTTTTGGTTTTTTCATTTTAATTTTATTTTTCTTTTAAATTCGTCAAGTCCGGCGTGTAAAATTTTTTTAAACTTTTAACTTCGGAAATTTTAGGACTACTTTGTCTTTTTCGGTAGTCATGGTCATATTGTGCTGGTCCACATTGTCCGGAAGCGGAAACGTCTGCTGAAATGTGGATTTAAAAAGACTTTGCGAAGATTCGCTGTTGTCTTTTTTTTCGGTCGTTCCACTGATAGTGATTTGGCCGTCTTTGACATCGGTATTAATAGTAGTCGAGTTCGGATCTTCTACTTTAATATCATAATAGATGTTGTCAGCATCTTCCCGCTGTGCAATTTCATTTGTTGATGTCGGTGCTGTTAAATGACTTGAAAAGAAAGAATCGTTTTTAAAAAACGGATCATCTTTAAAAAATGATGGGTCTTCAAAAAACGTATTAAAACGTTTTTGAATCTGACTGTGCAATTGGTTTTGGTGTTTCAGAAAATGGTCAAAAACATTTTCGGGTGTTTTTAACTCGATGGCTTGTTCACTTTTATTTTTATGTTCTGTGTACTTCATAGCCCCGGCAGTAGCGCCGGCGCCGATGACAGCACTTGTAAGGGCAATTAAAGATGTTTTTGCAAATGGCTTCATAAAAACCTCCGTTAATTTATTCCTCCTAATAATTAAAAAATGTGTTCGCAGGAAATTCTGTCAAGTTGTGAGAAAAATCCAGTAGTTTTAAATACTTACCATTGTCCGCTGTCTAACGAAATGGATTGTACTAGCTTGTAAGTTAACCAAATTGCAAATGCGACCGTAGCTACTGTCGTAAGGGTCAATACTAAAATAAGACCAATCACAAAGATGAGAGATGACTTTCGTACGCGATCGGGTTGTTGCAAATACCGGTCAAGAAGAGCAACGTTTTTGGTATTTGAACGCCAAAACACATCGAT
>JAJFMT010000103.1 GCA_020696855.1 Pseudobdellovibrio sp. | reverse complement strand
TGCGGGCGCACAACGAAAAAAAGTTTTACTGTGGTCTTGCAGCAACAGCAAAAAGTTCGACACAAATAAAAAACCCAGGTTTTAGGCCTGGGTTTCAATGATAAATTTCTGAAGCAAATTTTAGTTTCGGTCCGGTCTCTGCATTGCGCCTAACACATTTGTAAGACCGGTCATCGGGTCACTGCCTGATTCCTGCACCACACGGCCCGGACGAGTGCTTGTGCTCATAATTTTTTCTCCGGTTTCTTTGTTACATTCAATACGAGCGATCTCACGTTTACCGGACATACTGACCAGATCAGCAATGAAGAAAACATTCTTGCCGTTAGAAGATGACATGTAACCACTTAAATTTTCATTAATCGATTCACTTGAAGCACTTAAAATTGAGTTTGCCTGCGCGTGAGCCATTAACTCTTCATTAGAGCAGTTTTCTGCCAAAGCTAATTTGGTAACTAACAAACAAGTCATAATGATTAATAGGTTCTTCATGTAATCACTCCTGTTAAATATGATAAAAATAGAATTGCAGAAAGATTGCCAATGAAACGGAATCTATTAGAGTTGATCTGCAGTAAGAGTGAATTAACGGCGCTAAATCAGGCTTTCGCCGAAAAATGTAATACACAGCTGTCTAGAAATAAAAAACCCCGGGAATAAAAAACCCCGGGTTTCCCCGGGGTTTTTGAATGTATCAGATTGAGACGATCTAATTCCTTCGCAGGAAATTACATCATGTCCATTCCACCCATGCCGCCCATGCCGCCACCAGCGCCAGGCATTGCAGGAGCTTCTTTCTTAGGAGCTTCAGCAATCATAGTTTCAGTTGTCAGCATCAATGAAGATACAGAAGCTGCATTTTGTAATGCGCAACGAACAACTTTAACCGGATCGATAACACCGTCTTTTAACAGGTCAGTGTATTCGTCAGAGAAAGCGTTGTAACCGAAGCTAGAACCTTTTTCCTGAAGGATAGTGTTAACGACGATAGCACCGTCTAAACCTGCGTTAGCAGAGATTTGACGAACAGGCTCTTCACAAGCGCGTTTGATGATTTTCGCACCGAATGCTTCTTCTTCAGTGAATTTAGTTGTAACGATTTTTTGAGAAGCGCGCAGTAAAGCTGTTCCGCCGCCTGCAACGATACCTTCTTCAACCGCAGCGCGAGTTGCATTTAATGCATCTTCAACGCGGGCTTTTTTCTCTTTCATTTCAACTTCAGAACCGCCACCAACGTGGATAACAGCTACGCCGCCAGCCAATTTAGCTAAACGCTCTTTCAGTTTTTCTTTGTCGTAGTCAGAAGTTGTTTCTTCAACTTGCGCTTTGATTTGGTTAACACGTGCAGTGATGTCAGCTTTTTTACCGGCGCCATCGATTACAGTTGTGTTGTCTTTATCAACAACTACGCGCTTAGCAACACCAAGGTGAGTTGCATTAGCTTGCTCTAACTTCATACCAACGTCTTCAGAGATTACAGTACCGCCGGTTAATACAGCGATATCTTCTAACATAGCTTTACGGCGGTCACCGAAGCCAGGAGCTTTAACGGCGCAAACGTGTAAAGTGCCACGTAATTTATTAACAACTAAAGTTGCTAATGCTTCACCGTCAACATCTTCAGCGATGATTAAAAGTGGACGGCCTTGCTTAGCAACTGCTTCAAGAACGCCGATCATGTCTTTCATTGCAGAGATTTTTTTGTCGTAGATAAGAACGTAAGCGTTGTCTAAAGCCGCTTCCATTTTTTCTGCGTTAGTTACGAAGTACGGAGACAAGTAACCACGGTCAAATTGCATACCTTCAACAGTTGTAACTTCTGTTTTAGCAGTTTTTGAATCTTCGATAGTGATAACGCCTTCACGGCCTACTTTATCCATAGCGTCTGCTAACATTTTTCCGATTTCAGCATCGTTGTTTGCAGAGATTGAACCAACCTGAGCAACTTCGTTAGAACCTTTAACCGGCTTAGCCATGTTTTTAAGTTCTTCGATAACTAAAGCAACAGCTTTGTCGATTCCGCGTTTGATAGACATTGGGTTGTGACCTGCAGAAACCAGTTTAGCACCTTCGCGGTAGATCGCTTGAGCTAAAACAGTTGCAGTTGTAGTTCCGTCACCGGCTTCGTCATTGGTTTTAGAAGCAACTTCTTTAACCATTTGCGCGCCCATGTTTTCGAATTTGTTTTCTAATTCGATTTCTTTAGCAACAGTCACACCGTCTTTAGTGATTAGCGGTGAACCGAAAGATTTGTCGATTACAACGTTACGGCCTTTAGGGCCAAGAGTTACTTTTACTGCGTTAGCAAGAGTGTTCACGCCTTTTAAAATGTTTGTGCGTGCATCTTCTGAAAAAACTAAAATTTTGCTCATTCTATTCTCCTAATTATTATTAATATTTAAAACTATAAATTACTGGATGATGCCCAGAATATCTTCTTCTCTCATCATCAAGTACTCTTCGCCTGAAAGTTTAATTTCAGTACCTGCGTATTTAGAGAATAAAACTTTGTCGCCCGCTTTAACTTCTAACGGTAAAGTTTTTCCGTCTTCGGTCACGCGGCCTTTTCCTGCAGCAACGATTTCTCCGCGCTGTGGTTTTTCTTTAGCAGTATCCGGAATGAATAATCCGCCTGCGGTTTTTTCTTCTTCCGCCATTCTGCGAACTAAAATTCTGTCGTGTAATGGACGTACGCCCAATTCAGCTTTTGCCATAAATATGACCCCCATAAAATTCGGGATTCTGTAAATGAAATCCCGGTTAGTTAAAATTGTGAACCTAAGGTAATATGAGGTGCCCCTTAGAGGTGTCAAGGCTAGGCTGATTCAATTTTTAAGAGTGAAATTTACGCGGCGCACATATGTGGTTTTCAGAGAGGGAAATGCTCTTTTCAGAGCAACTACTGGCTAAAATCCAGTCTGGACGCGGATTTTGACTGTTGCTTAACAGGTGTCGAGAATTGCTCAGCGTAGGCTCTCATCAGCTCCGCGATGTCTTCCGCGGTCAGCTTTCCTGACACAGAATGAATGGCATCGTCCAGTGAGGACTGCTTTAAAAGGTAACCCACGTAGTAATCAGAAATTCCAAGATCTTTTAAATTCGACAAATTCAGCTCTTCTTTTTCTAACTGAACTATTAGCGACGAATGAACGCCCGCTTCCATTTTATCAGTGGGATTCCAGTTGTAATTAGGGTCACCCGCGCCGATTTTGTCTTTAATGATTTTGATTTTAACTTCAGCTTCAGAAATTTTAGACGTCTTCCATTCGCGGAAACTTTGAATGTTCCGGTCAGCGTGCGCCAGGGAACCCAGGCTTATAACAGCCGTAAAAAGCACAATTTTGATGAAGGACTTAACAACTGACGTGAGCACCCTGAATCTCCCTGGTACCGGATATTTCAAAAACTGAACCCATTTAAAGCTATTAAGGAGCCTCTCCGCCGGGCGGCTGTCTATTCGGCAGACGAAAGTGACGACAATTAAAGTCTTTGAAAAAACTTCACACCGACCGGCTCCGATTATCGAATTTGAAAGGTGCCAGCCACCTTTTAGTCAAAATCCGAAATTCGGCGCACCGTTTCTGGCACCTTTGCAAAAACAGTATAAGATGCCCTCATGGCAAAAATGGATATTCTGAGACTCATGGCGGGCTTTCGTAAATTTCGTGAACGTCACTTTGAAACTGTTGCAGAAGACACTTACTTCGGAAAACTGGCAGGCCCACAGCATCCGAAAACTTTAATCATCGGTTGCAGCGACTCGCGCGTGGACCCAGCCTTAATAACCTCAGCTGCTCCTGGCGAAATTTTTGTTGTCCGAAATGTGGCAAACCTTGTTCCCCCTTATGAAAAGGGCGGTGGCTTTCATGGTGTCAGTGCTGCGATCGAATTTGCCGTTGTAAATCTTCAGGTTGAAAACGTAATAATTCTTGGCCACAGGCAATGCGGCGGAATCCGTGCTTTGATGTTAAACGAAGGAAACGTTGTACCTAATGGTTTTGTTTCTCAGTGGGTAAAAATCGCAGAGCAGGCCAAAGTTAATGTTTTGAAAAAACACGCCGGCGAAGACGATGAAGATCTTTGCCGTCACGGCGAACTGGAATCCATTCGCTGTTCTTTAACTAATTTAAAAACTTTCCCGTTCGTTGAAGACGCTATTCAAAAGCGAGGGCTGACGTTAATGGGAATCTATTTTGATCTTGAATCAGGCCAACTGCTCGAATGCGACAGCGAGAGCGACGGCTTCAGAAATGTTGAACTCTAAAAATTATTTGCAGTTGTAAGCCTGTCCCTTAATGGCCGAGCCTTGCGCGCCGAGTGTTTCTACCATCACGTAGTTCGCACCTTTTTTAATGGCTTCTTCTTTTAAATCTTCAAGCATTGCTTCTTTATCTGCTTTGATACCTGAACTGCTTCCTACCACTGAGCCAAGCGGAGCGCAGTCACCGGAAGGAAGTTCGCGCGAAACTTTTATGTCTGAAGTTTTTGGAAGTACGGGCATCGTTGAAGAACAACCGGTTAAAAGCAAAACCAAACACAAACGTTTCATAACTTACTCCTCTGAAGTGATCTAGTTTAACGGCTGAATTAAAGTTGAGGCCAGGAATTTTATTCCCATGCGTTCAACGGGGCGTTGTAAGAGCTGTGCATCATTACAACATAATCGCAGGACCAACGTCTGTAGTTGCCTAGATTGTAGTCGAGATTTTCCGGACTAGCCTAATGTTTATTCAACAACCAAACATTTGTGGTCTCTAATAATTCAGACGTCAAACACGAGGGGGACCGATGTCTTATAAACTACTAGCTCTTATATTAACCGCTTCACTTACTTCAGTTGCAGCACCAATCCAAACAAAAGGTTCTGATTTCAGACCTGAGATCGTTGGTGGCGTTGACGCTGTTAAAGGTGAATTCCCATTCCAAGTATCTCTTCAAAGTGCATCCGGATCGCATTTTTGCGGCGGTTCTTTGATCAAGAAAAACTGGGTTTTAACTGCTGCTCACTGTGTAGCTAGCTGGAAACCTGCAAACAAAATCGTTGTTGGCTTACATGACCGCAACGACAAAACAGGAACTGAGACATTCACTGCTTCACGCGTGATTGCTCACCCACAGTATAACCGCCAAACATTAGATTTTGATTACGCATTATTACAGTTAAGCGGCGACTCTGCTTTTAGACCAATCGCTTTAAACAATGTTGAAATCGTAATTCCGGAAGCCGGTGGCCAAGATGTGATCAACGTATTCACTTCTGGCTGGGGAACAACTTCTGAAGGTTCTTACGGATTACCGCGCATTTTGCAAAAAGTTGAAGTTCCACTTGTTACAACTAAAGCTTGTAACGCTCCAACTTCTTACAATGGCGATATCACTGACCGTATGATCTGCGCAGGCTTAGAAGCCGGCGGTAAAGATTCTTGCCAAGGCGATAGCGGCGGACCTTTATTCATCCGTCAAACAAGCGGTGACTTCTTATTAGTTGGTGTTGTGAGCTGGGGCGAAGGCTGTGCCCGCGCTAACAAATACGGTGTTTACTCTAAAGTAAATAACCAAATCGACTGGATTGCTCAACAATCACAATAGTTTTTTCGAATAAAACGAAACAAAAAAGGGAGCGCCGATTACGCTCCCTTTTTTTATTAATTTTCATGTTAAGCCTGGCACCTTTTGTAACAACCGGTACTGGCACCTTTTACGGGAGATCGAAGAGTAAGAATTCAGAGCCTGCTGACCACTTGAAGTGAATGCGGCTTAAAAGTGTTGAGCTCAATCCATCGCCGGCACCGATTGTGACGTCGTTAAACTGCACAACTCCCTTAATCACCTGCAACCAGTAATTACGGGTTGTATCAGTGTTCAGAATTCTTTCGCCGGAGCCAGGGGATTTTACGGCGTAAATATCCACATCTTGATTGATGCTGACTGAATTATCGCGGCCGTGTCTTGAAACAACTAAAACTAAATCTCCGTCGCCCAACGCAAAAGAAAAATCTTTTTCATCATAGCTGGGAGCGATTCCCAGTTCGTCGGGTTGAATCCAGATTTGCAAAAAATGAGTCGTCTTATCAGGTAAGTGATTAAACTCAGAATGGCGCACACCTGTGCCCGCACTCATTCGCTGAACATCTCCGGGACGGATCACCGTTGTGTTCCCCATGCTGTCTTTATGTTCTAATGAACCTTCAACAACGTAAGAGATGATTTCCATGTCGCGGTGGCCGTGAGTAGAAAACCCGGAGCCGCCGATAATTTTATCTTCATTGATAACGCGCAAAACTGAAAAACCCATATGGCTGGGGTCATGATAATCCGCAAACGAAAATGTATGGCGTGAGCTCAGCCAGCCATGTTCGGCCACGCCGCGCTCATTTGCTTTTCTGATTTTTATCATTTCAATAAACTTCTCAGCATCCACGCTGTTTTTTCATGAATATCTAGACGCTGGGTCAGTACATCCATTGTGGTCTGGTCTTTTGCTTTTTCTGCAGATTCAAACATTCCGCGGATCGTCTTAATAACCTGCTCGTGACCCTGAACCGCTTCTTCGATCATCTTTGAAGCTTTAGGAACGGTCTTAGATTCCTTCACTGAAGAAAGAGCCGATAACTCAGCGTAGGTACCTGGTGCGTAAGTGCCAAGCGCTCTGATTCGTTCTGCAATTACATCCAGTGCATTCCACATTTCTGTGTACTGCTCCATGAACATGACGTGCAAAGTTTGAAACATTGGGCCTTCCACATTCCAGTGAAAGCTGTGAGTTTTTAAATAGAGCGTGTAAGTGTCAGCCAGTAATTTCGAAAGGCCGCCCGCCACTTCTTTACGGTCTTTGTCTGAAATACCAATATCGATTTTCATTTTCATAAATTTACCTCATCGCTATACAATGCTTTTAAGGCTTTCATCTGTTAGCTTACGATAATAATAGATTAAACAATAAAAAAGTCATTAGCCGATAGATATTGGCTATATATTTATAAGTTACTTCAGATCTTCGATTTCTTTTTTAAGCTCAACTAAAGTCTTTCTGAACTCTTCTCTTTGCTTATCGTTAAGGCTGATCCACAGCTTCTGAAAGAAAACGTTCAGATTTTTCTGAAACTCCAGGTGCTTTGTTAAAAATTCTTTGCTCTTCACCGAATTGTCGCCGCTGTAATATTTAACGGCCGCGTCGAACATCTCTTCTTTTTTATTAAATAGGGATTCAAGCTTTGTCAGATAAGACTTTCTGAATTCAAGCTGCGCTTTGTAAAAAGAGTAATTCTGTTCTACAAAATCACTGAACAGCTTTTCCTGCTCTGCCGTTACGTCATCAAAGATTGACTCCATATTGCGTTCGAACGTCTTCATCTGTTTTTTAATGAGCTTTTCTTTGTCATTTAAAGTTTCAAAATTTTTTTCGTATTGCTCTTCTGATTCTTTTTTTATGTGCCGCAGCTCTTCCTGCGTCATGTTAATGATTAACTCACGAAGTGAAGGTTTGAACTTCTCAACGACTTCGGCCTGCAGAACGCGGTAATCTTTCATGATCTCATCAACTTTTTCAGCCGTAAGTTCTTTTTTGCCGTTTAACTCCTGTAAAGCCGTCAACCGCTTTACCAGCGACTCTTTGAACAGGGCCTTGTTGTCTTTAAAATCTTTTTCGATAGCCGCCTTTACTTTGTCGTAGCGGTCCGAAGAGAAATCAAAATACTTGTCTAAAAAGTTTGTCGAAAGGCGCGGAGCAAAGTTGTAAGCGGTTTCAAGCTTTGTACAGCTGAATGAAAAAACCAATATGATGGAAAGAAAGATCCGGCTGAGAATTTTCACGGTATCATCTGGCCCGATTAATCCGGAGTGGTCAATTCAAAGTCCACTTGACCGACCGGGTAACCAATCGTCGTACCGCTGGCAGTACCGCCATAATATAGCTGCATGCGGCGGCGGCCTTTTGCACCATCATTGTTTGTTTGCAAAAACAATGTGTAAAACGTTTCGTTTGAAGAGGCATTCACAGTACCGCTCGTACCTGCTACGGTATCCGCCGGCGTCATTGGTAAGCCTCCGCACGGTGTCGATGATGTAATATTATTTCCGTACGATACGCTGTAACCGCCGGTGATTCCATCTTTGGCAATATCAAGCACTTCATATCTTAACGGAACTTGATCAAAATGTTCGATACTTCCATCTTTCAACATAAAATTTAGATCAAAATAACCGAAGTTAGATGCAAAGTTGGCTCCTAATTTATTCGCTATACCGATTGTTACAGGATAACAGCCGCCGTCATTAGG
>JAJFMT010000102.1 GCA_020696855.1 Pseudobdellovibrio sp. | reverse complement strand
GAAAGTGAAGACATCACCCAAATCGTGGCGAGTCGAATGGATCTCCCAGTCTTTTTGTTCTTTATCTTTTACGAACGTGATGAACTTCAGTTTATCACCGAGGCTGACCGGTTTTTTCTTATACTTAATCAGGTAAATGAAAACACCCGGAAGATCTTCAGGCAGAACCTGTTTAATATCTTTTGTTACAAACGCCAGAAGATTTTTGAAAATCGGGAAAGCGCCTAACGCTTCCTGTTTTTCAAGAGTATTGCTGTGGTCTGCTTCGTGTGTGGCAAACATCATCTCAATGTATTGCACCACATGAGGGAAAAGCCCTGCTTTACCCAGCTCTACTGTTCTTTCAGGCTCCGGTACGGCTTCATTCGGAATGTAGCCCGCAGCCAGTAACAGACTCAGGTAATATTTTTTATTCGCTTCAGGAGTGAATTTCTGCTCTGCTTTTAATTTCAAAAATTCCGGCAAATCAAGGAAAGCATCGTTTTCACCTAAGAAGAAATCCATTAAGCAGTTCTGATTCAATACAGATTTAATCAGAATCGGTGCACGCTCACGAACACAAGCCGTGATCATTCTTTCCTGCATCGCTGCTGCCCGTGCAAGGCCCGACTGGATATGAAGAATAATATGGTGAAGCTCTTCAAAACTTGAGTAGTCGTCACCGTTTGAAACCGACAAGAACAAATTCGACTCTGTAAAGCGGCTCGCAATAAAACCTACATCAGCACGGTCAAGAATCGCTAAATCAAAAAGTAAAAACTTAAACTGGTCAAAACCTGCTTGTGCTTCAGCCTGGGTAACGCCGGCGTAATCACTGATACGGCCCAGGTCGTTCGAGAACGAACGCGTAATCACTCGTGCAGCCGTCTTCGCCAGATTTGAGGCCGTTAAATCACGTAAGTGATACATGCCGCTGTCGTTCGCAAGAATTTTCAAATATCCAAGCGCATTGAAGTTCATGTTACCGCGCGCACTGACCACTTTATGAAGTTCAATCATGCTGAGTCTTGCAGGAGGAGACATCTTTGCTCCGTCTGCTACGCGGCTGCGTAGTGCATCGACCATCTCATCTTTTGTATATTCCGCTTTGTTGGCGAACAACTGAAAGATCACGCGCTGATTTTCAGTCCAAAGCACGATTTCAGTCGCTAAGTTAGTCAGGGCTTCTTCGTTGAATGCTGCGATACTGCCCTTCGCGCCTAAGCGGTCTTCAGGTTTTGTAAGAACATTCTTCCAAACTGCATCTAAAGCCAGCTCTAAGCTTTCTTTTTGAATGTTTGTTTTTATGATCTTCGCATCCTGAGCAGCCAGCACTAAATTAGTGATCTCAGCAGTTGTAATCTGATGAGATGATTTTAAAGTTAACTCAAGCAAGAGACTTTCTTTAAATTTAGAAATCCAAGGCGCCAGGTTATTGGTCATCTCTGGTTCGTCTGTTTTGAAAGGTGAAACAAAGTTTGAAAACTCAACCGCGTTACCGAATAAGCGAACACCGACGTTTAACAACAATTGAATATTTTTAACTGTCAGTTGCGGGCCCGGCTCGCCTGTTAGCGCCACTTTGCCGGCGTAAAATAATTTAAACCATTCTTCCAAATTAGCAGGTAACTGAATGGATTCACCTACAACCGCTTTCAGTCCAAGCAGTAATTGTTTCAAATCATTAAGGTCATATGAGTGAAGGATTTTTTCACCAAGTCTTTGAATCGCTTGATTCAAATTAGCTTCTGCCTTAAGAAAATCTTCTTTTTTTAGAGATCCGTTGCGGTAACCCAGCAAGTCGATTTTGTAATACTTAAGACTCGCAAGTGATGTTTTAGCGATGTCAAAAAATTCAGGTATCATTGCATTCAGCTTGTTGAAATCAGAAATATTCCATGCTGAATAAGTTGTACCCACATTGCCAAGAACAACCAGCTTCACTTTGCCGAATTGATCAACGAGTTCTGGAGTTGCGTTCGCCAGCTGCGGTAAAAGCGGCGCAGCCGCCTGCAAAATTTCGGCGATCTGTACATTTGAAATAGAATCGGTACGGCCCCGCAGAATTTCAGGAATAAGTTTCGAAACATCAGACGCAATGGCCTGATAAACATCAAGACGCTCTGAATTTTGCTCCGGCGTCAGTGGCGTTAAGAAATACTTAATACGAAGTGACTGCGCTAGCCCCTCAGCTGCCAGGTCTAAAAGTTTAATCCACTCGGTGCCTTTTACAACGGTAGTACCGCCGATCAGGTTAGTTTTTATTTTAATGATAAGTGGTTCGGCCTTAGCCAACGTGTCCTGAATAGAACTACCCGGTGCAGCTGCGGCAGGTGCAGGGCTCAGTTTCGAAAGATCGGCAGCCGCTTTCAACAAATCGGTAACTTCAGCTCCGCGCTGAGTAGCGGCCAGCAACTGACCCACTCTGTTTAAGCTGGTCTTCAGTGCATTTCTTGCGGCTTCAAACTTCGCAAGTTGTGCCGCTTTATCTTCGCCGGCAGCAGGCTGCCATTTCGAAAGGTATACTTTTATATGTGGGTTTAGACGGACAAGTTCCGGTTTAAGACGGCCCAATACACTGCTGATAGAATCCAGCTCTGGCCGGGTAATGAAGCGAGGATCACCGCCTGCTAAAAGATATTTTACGAATTTTAGATCCGTAACAATTTCCTGCGGAATTTCGGCTTCACTTTTTAAAAACTTTTTAACAATAAAATTAACTACTTCTTCAGGCGTATATTTATTGTGATCCGCACCGCGCACGTTTTCTTTAAAAGCTTTGATGGCTGTCTGTAAGCACTCAACAGCTGAGCCGATTTCATCATCTGTAGCGTCACCGGCAACGAACTTTTTGAAATTGTCTACTGAGCCTTTGATGCAGGAAGCACCGTTAAAGGTTACAACTTCAGGCTCTTTGGCTTTTTCGCCGAGCTTCAATCCGCACCCGATTTGCAATGAGAAAATAATGATGATCGCCGGCTTCAGGTATTTAGAAAACATAATCTACCCCGGCCATGATGCGGTCGTTTGCTTTGTTCTGCTGTAAGAAATTACTTTCTGTCGTTGATTCGTTTTGGACGCCCAGCACATCAGCAGCCGCGCTGATATGGATTGTTTTTGTCATCGCATAGCGAATCGCCGCTGACAAAAGGCTGCCCTTTAACTGTTGGTCATACGTGTAGTTCACATCGGCACTGAATGGGCGGTTTTGAATATAGAACAGTTCACCCTTCACGCCGGTTTTAAGCGGTCTCTTGAAAAGGGTGCGCGCGCTTGCGAAGTTAATTTCGCTGCCTTGACCGCTGCTGTTCAAGTCGCGGATTTCTCCGCCGGTGATGTTAGCAGCGGCTACGTAAAGTTCGATCTTGCGGCCAAAAGTACCGTTCATGTCATAGGCTAAATAGGCGCTCACAATACTTAACGGTGAAAGCGTCTGCATCGTTTCCATATTTTCTGCCGGGATATTCTCTGGCTGATCACCAAGGAAAGAAAGAGTGAATTTAACGTCTGAAGAATCCACATTTACATCAGCAGCGTAAATCTGGTGGTAAAGTACGTGCGGGTTTAAAATGACATTTCCGCGGTAAGTTGCGATATCAGCAAAAGTGTCGCGTGAAAGCGCGATTTCATTAATCGGCTTACGTCCATAAGTGGCCATCAGATACGGGCGCTCTTTCTTTTCACCGAAAAAGATATTCGCCATGTAACCCGGGTTGTTAACAACATCTGAAATTTTATAATCGCGGATCGCGTAAACGATTTCACGGTTTTCATCGCCAAGCCTTACAGCTTCAGGCGGAACAGTGGCCCAGCGATTCGTCGAATTCACCTGACCGTCTTCGATTTTTACCTGCGGGCCCTGATTCGGAATAAACAGCGGATTATAAGCCACGTTAAAACCGAAGCTTCCCTCATGGTGATGAAAGCCAATGCCCGTTAAACCGTTCTGTCTGAAATTAATATTGTCGTTGCTGAACGTCGGATGCATGAGGCCGAAATTAAAAAACTGGTCAGAGATACTGTAGTTTTCTATTTTGCGGCCGACTGTTAAAGAGTTTTCTTTAGACCCATAACCGCCATAGGCTTCCGGTAACGCAAAGTAAAAACTGTTCTCAAGCGAAAAAGTTCCTAAAATCAAGTTGCTGTTCGAGAAAAAACGCCCTTGCTTTGACAAGGTGATTTCAGTCTCAACCTGCTGAAGCGAACCGTTATCATAAACCGATGCAGAGCCATAAGAAATTTGCTTGAGGCTAAGCCCTAAGGTGGCGCCGAAGTCTGTCGATTTAGAGGATTTCGGGTTGTAAACGGAGGTCCCAACAGACATTTGGCTTTGCGCGTTTGCGGCCATAAAAGGCCATGCAACCACCGCCGCCAGAAAGAGAGATTTAAAAGACAATAGGGAACCTTTGCGCATATTCAGAGAGTTTCTTGCTAAAGCTATTCCATTACCTAAATTAACAGATTAGAGCTAGGAAATTTAAAGTGTTTAAAGGTTAGACAGGTCGCCGAAGGTTGCTCCCTACTCCTTTCGCAAGCCGCCTTGGATTTCTTCCTGAAAGACCTTAACCTGTCCTCTCTCAAGGAGACTTCATGGCCTCAGAATCAAATTTCACTAATTTTATGGAACGCATGTGGGCTGACTATATTAAAATGACGCCACAAGCTCTTCAAATTTATAATCTGCTTCAACAAAACGGCGAAACGATTATCAATGATCATATTGCTCTGCGCACCTTCAACCATCCGCGACTTGGAATTAAATCCTTAGCACAGCATTTCACAAAGTACGGCTACAAAGAGTCAGGTGAATATTTCTTTGTTGAAAAAAAGCTGTATGCAAAACATTACCAGCACGAAAATAAAGAGTACCCGAAAATTTTTATTTCAGAACTGGAACTTCAAAAAGTTTCTCCGTTGATTCAGGAGATCGTTTCGAATTGTGTGAATCAAATCAGTGATGCTGCTATCCAAGATGAAAATTTCGTATTCAGCGGACGCCACTGGATTTGCCAGCACAGTGTTTATGAAAAGCTGGCGAAAGAAAGTGAATATGCTTCTTGGGTTTACGCTTACGGGTTTCGCCCGAATCACTTTACAGTGAATATAAATGTTCTTAAAAATTTCAGCGATATCCTGAAGCTGAACAACTTTTTAAAACAGCAAGGCACAAAATTAAATGCATCCGGTGGCGAAGTGAAAGGAACTCCGCAAGAGTTACTGGAGCAAAGCTCGACAATGGCGGCTGAGATTCCGGTTCAATTTGCAGATGGAATTTATAATATTCCGGGCTGTTATTATGAATTCGCAAAACGTTACCCGATGACGAATGGGGAACTTTATCAGGGGTTCATCGCGAAGTCGGCGGATAAGATTTTTGAGAGTACTAATAAAAATTCGATGTGAGGGAACTAAAAAGGCTGCTTGAGAGCAGCCTTTTTAATTAAACGTAATGTCTTTAAATTCTCTCGCCTGAGTAGGCGGCCATTCGGGGACTCCCTAAATCGCATTCGCAATTTGGAAATCTTTGCGAATAGGCGACCCCTTCGAGATTCGTCCCTGCGAACTTCGTGCGGGGATTGCTTAGCAAGCTAAGCAACCTTCCTGTGAATATGATAAATCGTTGCGTCGTCGCCCTTCTCATGTTGCCAGTGAGAGTGCGCTTGCAAGAAAGTATTAACCAACTGACGGTCAAACTGAGTACCGGCGCAGCGTTTTAACTCTGCGTAGATAATGTCGTCAGGTAAACCTTTACGGTAAATGCGGTTTTCAGACATGGCATCGTAAGTGTCCACAACCAGAATCACGCGTGAAATCAGTGGAATCTCATCGCCAATTAATTTATCAGGATAACCTTCCCCGTCTAAGCGTTCATGATGACCGCGGACCGCAGGAATGATTTCTTTAAAAAACTGATGATTTTCAAAAGGCTTAATGATTTGTTCGCTGATGATGCTGTGATTTCTCATGATATCCAGCTCATGCGGATCTAACTTACCCGGTTTTAACAGAACGCTTCTTTCGATACCGATTTTACCGATGTCGTGTAAGAGCCCTGAAAACTCAGCTACTTTTTGTTCGTATTCATTTAACCCGGCTTCACGCGCGAGTTTGCGGCAGTATTCGCCGACTCTAAGGCAATGATAGTAAGTACTTGGCTCTACAGCTTTGAGGGCTTCTAGCAAACCGCGTACACTGTCGTATGTCCAATCCGGAATATCACCCCACGACATCTACTACCCCCCATGTCTCTCAGGTCATACAAAATGTATCGGAATAAACACGCCTGGACTTGAGAAATTTGGGACGATTTCTCATAATGAGACTATGATTATACAACCTGTATTAAACACCTTTCGCATCATTTTCCTTATTGTCTTCTTCTTATTGGCTACCAAAGCCAATGCAGAGCAGATCAAAGTCAAAAAAGTAAAAGGCAACACGGCTGTGGTCGAGTCCGTTACTCCTCTCGAAGAAGGCAAAACTTATGATCTGGCCCCGGAATCCGTCGTTGGAGAGGTTGATTATAAATCCAATACTTTGAAAGTTCGCAAAAATTCTTTCAGCTTCGGAACTGACTTTGAATATGTGAAATCGGATTTGTCACAAAACTCTGAGCTGAACGTGCAGTTCCGCTACGGCTGGAATTTTTCAAACCTTGAAGTCGGTGTCACTGGTCTTTTCGGAACGCGTGATCAAGGCGGCGGCGCCACGAGCTCTGCCCTGCTTGGCGGATACTTCGATTATAATTTAATTCCCAACCGTGACCCGAAAGAATTAATCTATGGTCCATTTTTGCTGGTAGCCGCGGGATCAACACAATATCCTGCAAGCTCAACAGCAGGTGGAAGCACTTCAAAGATCGAAACGAATGCCGGCGGATTTTTAACTTACTTCTTGGGCCAGACGAATACGGCCATTCGCGGTGAGCTCTATTATAACTATCAGCAGATCAACACGACGGCGCAGCAAAATTCCGTTGCTGGTGCGGGCTTCCGCGGTCTCTTGGTTTTTTATTTTTAGAGACTCTGGAAGCTTTTTTAGAGAGGCAGATTCTTTAGATCAAGAAGTACTCTATAATCGCTTAAGATCAAGAAGTACTCTTTAATTTAAAGTTTCGAATTATTTTTCGTTTTCTCGTTTTAAACACGATTAATTTTAAAGCCTCTAGCGTATTCTGAATGACATATTTCTTAACAGCCTGAAACTCACGACCCCAAGTTACAATCCGCGAGTAAATTCTACTGATCCAAAACCTGTTATGCTTTCTGTTTTTAGGGGCACCGCCCGCCTCTTGTTGTTCGGCATTGGATAAAGGATGTGCTCGTAGAATTTCTTGTGCAATGTGGCCCGCAACAACTCTAAAGAAATTCTGCAAAGCCAGCCGGGAAAAACCTCTAACTAAAAAATGGATATGATTAGAAACAATGGCAAATTCATAGACTTTAATTCCAAATCGTTTTCGAGATCTTGTTATGACTTTTTCTATCAGCGGGCGGTGCCTCATGAGAGATCTATGACCAACGGCAATGTTGGACTTTAAAACCAAATGAACAGGTCTTTTAGTTGAAAGTGGCCGCTGTGATTTTCTTTTACCGATGGACTGAGTGCCACCGTGCTCTAATATTTTGGATTTTGGATTTATGAGATCGAGTTGCTTCATACC
>JAJFMT010000021.1 GCA_020696855.1 Pseudobdellovibrio sp. | reverse complement strand
TCGCGTGTACCTTTAAGCTCAGTCACCCCGTGCGGAAAACGCGGATCAAACACAACCAGTTGATTCATCATTGATGGAATGACATCAACAAAATTTTTAAATTCCCTTCGGTCACTTTGTCCGTATGTGGACCAAAAATCGAGAGTGTCAGGCTTCAGAATAAGAGTTTCTCCGCCTTTAAATTCCTTTTTGTCAGGCGTTAACGAGTACACAAACGCCCAGGGGCCGTGCGGAACATCCGAATGAAGTTTTTGATAACATCCGTCGACATAGTAACTTAACCATGGCGGAGAGATATCGTGGCAACCCAGGTTCTCGCGGCCCCACTGCACCAAATACGAGTGAAAGTCCTGATAAATCTTAGAAGAGAAGTAATGATAGGCCGGAGTGCGGATTAAATGATACTGGTCTTCATCATACCAAAAGTCCCATACGAATCTCTTCGGATGAGTTTTTTTGGCGTCAGTAAAATTTTCTTCAAATTCGTGTCTGAGTTTTTTAAAATCCGGATAAAACTTTTTGTGAACGAAAAAATTCTGCATGTGATCAGTTTACTTTTTTCACTTTTTGCAGAATGCGGCCGAAGATGCTTTGACCTTTTTGATCCAGCATTTGAATTTCAACTGTATCGCCGTCTTTCATGAACGGTGTCTTAATTTCGCCGTTATTAATTTGCTCTAACGTGCGCTTTTCAGCCAGACAGCTTGAACCCGCTTGAGGATTTTCGTTCGCGACAGTTCCACTACCGATAATCGTACCGGCAGGAAGATCTCTTGTTTTCGCAGCGTGAGCTATCAGCTGACCGAAGTGAAAATGCATTTCACTTCCGTTAGCCTGCCCGAAGAACTGCCCGTTCAGCTTTACGCTCAAAGGCAAACAAAGGCGGCCGTTCTTCCAGTCACCACCCAGTTCATCCGGTGTAACAGCCACCGGTGAAAGCGCGCTGTTCGGTTTACTTTGGAAAAAACCGAAACCCTGCGCCAGCTCTTCAGGAATTAAGCCGCGAAGTGATACATCATTTATCAATAAAACTAATTTAATGTGCTTCAGACATTCATCAGCAGATGTACCCATCGGAACATGATCCGTCACCACTCCGACTTCAGCTTCGAAGTCTGTGCCGTGAGCCGGGTCAACCTGGGGAATATCATCAAATGGGGCCATGAATCTTCCGCTTTCACCCTGATACATCAGAGGAACTGTCAGAAGTGTTTCCGGCAACGGAGCTTTTCTTGCCTGACGGACCAGTTTAATATGATGAATAAATGCAGATCCGTCAGCAAAGAGCCACGTTCGTGGTAATGCTGCATGAAAAATCGTTTCGTCTTTCACAGCTTCAGTACCGGCAGCTTTTCCACTGTTCAAATCAGAATAAATTTTTTGTAACTGTGGTTCTACCTGTGACCACTTTTCAATGGCTTCACGTAATGACGGCACAACGCTGCCTGCTCTCACAAAGGATTTTAAATCACGTGAGACAACCGCAAGTTCCCCGTCCAAATTATTCTGAGATTTAAGTGAAGCCAGCTTCATAACTAGTCGAGTGCAAACATCAGGTTAACGCCGACCGCTCTTGAATTTTCTACTCCTGTTGCCAGTTCTCCGCCAATCGTTTCGAAGAACACGTTCGCGCCGAAATTAGGTAAGAATTTAAACTGCGCACCGAACGTCAACGGAACAACCATAGCTTTAATACCTGTTAAAGAACCCGGTTTCAACTCATCACCCAATTTGATACCTAAGCTTGGGCCTACGTAGACACCCGCATACTCTTCAAACTTCAGCATGAAGAAGGCAGGAACTTCAAAATAAGTTACTTTTCCTTTTACTTCAGATGTTCCGAAGTCTGAGCTGAATGGTCTTTCAACGTAAAACAAACCTGATTTCAAACCGAATTTTTCTGAGAAGTTGTAAACGCCCGATACACCCAGTTGAAAACCGGTGACCTGATTGTCAGAAGTACTTCCTGTTGCCGTAACCGAGTTTGATTTAAAACCAACCTCTGCCGCCACCATTGAGTATTCCGCTGCCGTTGGGCTCATAGCCGCAAAAGATAAGTTCGAAAATAATAGTAATCCAAGAGCTAAAAACGCTTTCATAGACTCTCCTTTTTTGTGACTTACACTAACAATTTTTTAACCCAAAAACCAGTAGACCATGCGCGGCATAGCTGTGCACAAAAAAATCTGTGTTATATTCACGACATGAACGACCTGAAACTTTATAATTTTTTTAGAAGCTCTACTTCGTACCGTGCCCGTATTGTCCTTGAGTTAAAAAATCTGAAATATACCTATGTTCCCGTCAGTCTCAGCAGCGGCGAGCAGAACCAGGATAGCTACCGCAAAGTGAATTCATTAGGCGGAGTTCCGACGCTGGACCACAATGGCAAGTTGATTTCTCAGTCGTTTGCTATTGCTGAGTACCTGGATGAGGTCTTTGACAGCGGCCTTCAGTTGCTTCCGGCCGATCCTTACTTACGGGCAAAAATCCGCCAGGTTTGTGAGATTATCAATGCTGACACTCATCCACTGCAGAATTTAAAAGTTCTTCAGTACCTTGAAAAAATCCTGAGCGCTTCTGCGGATCAGAAACAGCAATGGATGAACCGCTGGATCAGCGATGGTGTAAACGCAGTCGAAAACGTTATTTCCCAATTTGCAGGTGATTACTGTTTCGGAAACGAACCGACAGTCGCTGATGCATTTTTAGTACCGCAGGTATTCTCAGCGGCACGGTTCAATGTGGATATTTCTGCGTGCAAAAACGTTTTGAGAGTGAATGAAAACTGTATTAAACATCCGGCGTTTGTGAAAGCTCACCCCTTTAGGCAACCGGATACTCCTGCCGATTTAAAGGTAAATTAGTTACTTTTAAAAAGCGATGCGATTACCTTTTAGCTATTTTACGTTAAGTGCCGAATGAAACTCTGACCACTTGTTATAGACCGGAACAAGGCCATTTAATGTTTTCATATCGCCTTTTTCTCTCACGAATTGAATTAAATTCAGAAGATCACGAAGCGAATCCGGCGAAACAAACTTCATTGTTGAAATTCGCGCAGTTAGGTTATCAACTTCTTGCTGATTTTTTTCACGGTAATAAAAATCATATAACTGCTGATACGCCAGAAAGTAATCCGGTTTCAACGCAATGGCATCGTTCATGCGGTTGATGAAAGCCACCCAGCGGCCGGCAACCCAGTACAGTAATCCTAAGTTATACGGAAAGATCGGATTTGCCGGAGAGAATTTCGCTCCTTCAATGTAACCCTTCTCTGCGCGTTCGATGGATTTTTCAATTTTTACTTCATAAAGGTCAGAGAAAAGTCTTGCGCGGTAAAACCATGATTCAGGATTTTTCGGATCACAGTTCACGCCGAACATCGTGTAGGCATCAAGTTCCATCAGCGCTGGCTCTAAATTCATTGATGGATTTATGCGGGCCTGATACTTGATGACCGAAGTGATGAGGCTCGATTTTCTTAAGTAGAAGCGGCAATCTGTTTCTTTTATCGCAACTGCGCGGTTGATGTGCTCAATCGCTTTTCCGATGTCTTTATCTCCTTCAAGAGCCCGTCGCGATAACGAGAAGTAACGGTCAGCATTCCAGTACTGATAGATCTCATGGCCGAAAAGCACAAACATGATGCTGATCAATGCGATATTCAGAATATTTAAAAAGCGCGGAACGCGAGGCTGAATGTCTTTAAACTTCCACGTTGAAATCGCATACAGAACCGGAAATAAAAACGAATAAAGCTGAGTCAGAATGAAATTAAATGCCGTAAGATTCGCAAAAAATAAAAATGAATAGCCGATCAAATACCCTAGCTTTTGCCAGTCGCCGTCTTCATTCTGCTTCTTAAAAATAATTCTTAAAGCAGAGAATCCAACAAATCCCGCAAAAACCAAATGCGCCAGTAACCCAAAAATTCCGACCGTGGCAAGGAAGTGAATCAAGTGATTATGCGCTTTATGCCAGTAAAGGCCCCAGTTCTGATTCGTATTGAATTCCGGTGTGTTGACCAGCTTCAGCTCGAGAGCAAAATGTTCAGGCCCAGTTCCCAGATATGGATACTTCTGCCAGATTTTAAAGGCGTCATTCCAAACCTGAATACGCTCCTTAAAACCTGTTGAGACAACCTGTGGTTTAAATTTTTGTGCCAGCGCGTTTCGGTTCGGTTCAGCGTAGTATGCGGCCTGGGATATTAAAATAACTAAAAGTAGCAGGCCTGCCTTTTTGAGTTCTGTTTTTGTACGGTTCTTGATTGCATAAACCAAAGGAATCAAAATTGAAAAACCAAGCGAAACCACAGTCGGCATACGGGAGCCCGAGTACATGATTCCCATAATCACAACAAATACAACAGCCAGCAGGACAATCCTTAAACCTTTATTTTTCGTTCCAAGGTAAGCTGCAACACTGATTGGAAGAAGCGTCCCCAGAATGGACGCAAAACCCACGGCCTGCCCGATGGTACCGTACGCATTAAGGTGCATTTGCCGGTAGCCCCACCAGTCAACCCAGTCGCCGCCGAAGTGCTGGATAACTCCGTAACCGCCTAAGAAAAACGAAGCGCCAATCAAGACAAAATTAAATTTTTTTAAATCCGATTCTTCGCGTACAAGTTGTGTCACCAGGAAGCATAGCAAATAGCAAATCATGGTGAATAACAAACTGTCGGATGGAATATTGATGTTTCCCCAGAAAGAATCAAAGCGGTTATTCGAAAAGTAGTAAGACAGCGCCGTGATCAGCAAAACCGGAGTCAGAAACGTTAAACCGCTGTTCCAGCGGATAGTAATCTTGTCTTCTTTTACCAGAGAGATCAGAAATAAAACGCCGGCAAGAAGAGTTCCCATCGAGGCGATGACTAACTTTATAAGTTCAAAAGGAGACTGTTCGTTGTATCCACAAACCAGGAAGGGAGTAATCAGCAATGTGAGGAGAATAATGTATTTCGCGATTTGTGCGACTATTTTCACGATTTACGCTCTTTCAAATAGAAAACTCCATTTATCGACCACAGGAATAAAAACAAAAACTAACATACTAATGTTAGTCCACATGAAAAAAGAAAACCATTTTTTTCCGCCTTCAGACCTGTACATTACGAAGAATTCTTTTAAAAGCATGAACGCAAACGGGAACACGATGGCAGCGTAAACCCAGCTCGTGTGCAAAAAGAACGGTGAAGCCAGCGCTACTCCGCAATAAGTAAATGTGTAAAGGCCGATGTGATACATGGCGCGCTCAGTACCGAGAGTGACCGGAAGTGTAGGAATCTCGCCCAGGCGGTAATCTTCTGCGAACTTAATGGCTAAGGTCCAGAAGTGCGGCATTTGCCATAAGAACATAATTAAAAACAGATACACCGACTCAGCGTTAAAAATATTACTGTTAGTTGCAGCATAGCCGATTGTGATCGGCAACGCCCCCGGAATTGCCCCGGGAACAGCGGCGAACACCCACTTCGGTTTCCAGTACATCGTGTAAAGCCCGTTGTACAAAACAACTGAAACGACGGAAGTGATTCCTGCCACCGGAGAAATTTCATAAAGCATGTTCATGCCCAGGAAAATAAATGTAACAGAAAGAATAAGCCCCGCTGCCGGTTTCAATTTACCGCTGGCGATGGGCCGCTTTGCGGTACGTGGCATTTTTTGATCCAGTTTGTATTCCTGAACCTGATTCAGTGCCAGACTGCCTGAACTTAAAAAGTACAAGCCACCCAGAAACCAAATAAAATGTTTAAAATCAAAAGGCTTTTCTACTTGAAAGCCGGTGGCATACCCTGCAACACCGGCTAACAGAACAAATATGACGATACCGAACTTAGTAAGGGCCGTGTAGGTCTTAAACACAAACTACAGCACAGTCCCCTGAGGCACGCGTGTGAAGATATCAATAATTGAAAACGCGAACAAAACCGCTAGGAAAAAGAATCCTAAAGCAAAGATCACTCTGTTTGAAGGTTCATCATATTTTAAGTGCATGAACCAAGCCATTACGAGGAAGGCTTTAACAGCAGCGATACCAAAGGCGATAAACGGCGCTAAAGAAAGGTAATGAGCTTTAAAAACGTGAGCGATGATTGTTAAAAATGTAAGAACAAACAGAGCTGCTCCGACATTTAAATAAGTTCTTAACGGCGTTACATGCGGTTCTGCGTGTGCGCCATGATCACTGTGAGAATGATTATGATTATTTGCCATACTTACCGCCTATCCTACTAAGTAAAGAAGTGGGAATAAGAAAATCCAGATCAAATCCACGATGTGCCAGAAAATTCCAACACCTTCGATCGGAGTGTAATATTTAGGACTGAATTCACCTTTCATGTTACGGATCATCACCCATGTGATTAATCCCATACCGATCAGAACGTGAATACCGTGCAGGCCCGACATACAATAGTAAAACCCGAAGTACATACCCAGATTTGAGTGCTGCATCGGATGCCCGTGTTCTGCCATCATTTCAGGGTTGATCAAATTACCCGGGAAGATTCCCATATGAAACTTGTGAGTGTACTCGAAGTACTTAATAACCATGAAGATCGCACCGCAAAGAACTGTGATAGCTAATGCCCACGTTGCACGTTTTGGCTGACCAACCTGGTTGTAGTAAATACCTAATGCCATTGTGAATGAAGAAAAGATCAGAACCAGTGTATTAACGAAGCCCATCTTCCAGTCTAAGTAAGATGCGCCTTCAGCAAACATCTCCGGGTAAAGACTGTGAAAAATGATGTAACCGACGAAAAGCCCGCCGAACATCAGAATCTCAGTCACCATGAATAACCAGATGCCCTCTTTGTTTGAAGAATACTGGTGATGAACATCGCGGAAGTGCGATGCGACTTCAACACCGTTAATCAGTCTACTTGTACTCATATGGCCCCGCAGTCACGATTGGATCGTGGTCAAAGTTATGCATGGTAGGCGGAGATTCCGTCTGCCATTCAAGAGTTTTTGAACCCCATGGATTAGCCGGAGCTTTCGGCCCGCTTGTTAAACCACGGATAATTGTATAAAGACCGAATAAGAAACCGATACCGATCAACCATGAACCCACGGTTGAAACCTTGTTCAGCATTTCGTATTCAGGAACGTAGTCGAAGTAACGGCGAGGCATCCCTTTCGCTCCCAAAATGAATTGCGGGAAGAAAGTAACGTTGAAACCGATGAAGATAAAAACCCAAGAAAGCTGAGCCGTCATTTCGTTGTACATTTTACCGAACATTTTCGGGAACCAGTGATAGAAACCACCCATGATGGCCATCAGCGTTCCGCCCACCATTACGTAGTGGAAGTGCGCGACCACGAAATAAGTATCGTGGAAGTGAACGTCGACTGCAGTAACGGCTAAGATGATCCCTGTTACACCACCGATTGCGAATAAGAACATGAATCCAAGAGCGTACAGCATTGGCGCTGTGAACTCGATAGAACCTTTGTACAAAGTCGCAAGCCAGTTAAACATTTTGATCGCTGTCGGAACACCAACCAGCATCGTAATGAAAGAGAACAACACCCCTGCAAGTTCAGACTGACCTGATACGAACATATGGTGACCCCAAACGAAGAACGAAACGGCTGCGATACCGATTGATGAAAGAGCAATCGCTGTATACCCGAAGATCGTTTTTTTAGAGTAAGTCGTGATCAGTTCCGAAATCACACCCATCGCAGGCAAGATCATGATGTAAACCGCCGGATGCGAGTAGAACCAGAAAAAGTGCTGGAATAATACCGGGTCACCGCCAAGTTTCGGGTCAAAGATACCGACGCCGAATATGCGCTCCATCATTAATAAGAGAAGTGTAATACCCAGAACCGGAGTTGCTAATACCTGAAGAACCGCAGTTGAGTAAATCGCCCACGTGAATAAAGGCATACGGAACATGGTCATGCCCGGCGCTCTTAAACGGTGAACGGTTACGATGAAGTTAAGTCCTGTCAGGATCGAACTCATACCCATGATGAAAGCGGCTACCACCATCATCACAACCGAAGAACCGGTTCGGATGGAATACGGAGTATAGAATGTCCAGCCGGTATCAATTTTTGAAGCGAAGAAAGTTCCGATCGCCAATGAAGCTCCCAGCATGAAAACGTACCAGCTGGCTAAGTTCAGTCTCGGAAACGCAACGTCTTTAGCACCGATTTGCAGCGGCAAGAAGAAGTTTCCTAAAATCGCAGGAATACCAGGGATAATAACCATGAAGACCATGATCGCACCGTGATAAGTTAACACCTGATTGTAAACATCACCGTTTTTAAGAACTTGCCCTACGTTTGCAGATACATTCGGCGCAAACAGCTCAAGGCGAAGTAACAAGGCCATGATTCCACCAACAAGGAAGAAAAACATAACCGAAACGAAGTAAAGGATCGCAATACGTTTGTGATCTAATGACGTGAACCAGGATTTTAAACCCGGCTCTTCATAAATGTAGCTTTTTCCTGAAGAATGTCCCATATGTCACCTAATCCTTATTTTAAACCTTTAATATATTCAATCAACGCGGCTAACTCAGACTCCGAGAGCTGACCTTGGAAAGAAGGCATCGGTGACGGCTTAGGAAAGCCAACAACATGCTTCGCTTGCGGATCCATGATCGATTCACGTAAGTAGTTATCATCAACTTTAGCTGTTCCGCCTTCAATTAATGCCTCTTCTTTTCCGTATAATTGATACAGAGAAGGACCGACTTTAGCAGCCGGGTTATCGACGTTGTGGCAAGACGCACAAGCACGAGTTTGGAAGTATTTTCTTCCGCGTTCTGCAATTGGCAATGTTCCGATTTCAGATTCGCTCGTTAACCATTTGTCGAAATCTTCCTGAGAAACAACTTTCAGACGAGTGATCATACCAGAGTGAGTTGTACCGCAGTACTCAGCACAGAATACGTGAAACTCGCCGAGCTTCGTGGCGTTGAACCATAAATTCGTGTAACGGCCCGGGATCGCATCCATTTTAATACGAAAGCTCGGTACATAGAATGAGTGAAGAACATCTTCTGATGCCAATACGATTTTTACATTTCTATTTACAGGAACAACGATATCAACAGACTTCACGCCGTTTTTGTATTCAGCTGTCCACGCCCATTGTTTACCGGTTACCTGTATTTCAAGCGCATCCGCAGGCATCGTGCGCATATCATGAAATACAACCCAGCCCCATGCGAATACCACCATGAAGATAATCAGCGGAACCACTGACCATAAAACTTCAAGGCGAGTATCATGTGTAATGTAAGCAGTTTTGTCGTTAGCTGTTTTACGCTTGTACTTCATTGCGAAGTAAATCATGCCGCCAATCAAAATCGCGCATGAAATGAAACTGACGACTAACAAAAACGCGTAGAGGTTATCTACTGATTTCGCAATCTCAGTGCCCTGTTCAGGCATGAACGTATCCGCCATCGCTCTATTCATCAACAACGTCCAAATGGCCATTATGTGCTCTCCCTTTTCGCTTGAATCATCGCTTTACCTAACCAAAGCCCCAACGCTAAGACAGTAAGTGCGCCCGCAAGTTTCATGATCTGAAAGATTTGCAGTCCGTACTTTGACTGATGATTATCATATTTAAAACAAAACAACATGGCAGAGTCGACGAAACCGCCTACCTTACCATCGGCAGCCTCATTCAGCGCCAGCTTCACATCGCGCGGTTCGAACATAATGCCGTGAAGGTAGCGCGCCACTTTTCCTTCGGGTGAAACCATGATCGCTGCGGATGCGTGCGACCACTGAGAATTCTGTTCGTCCCATTTAAAATTAAAACCCACTGATTCAGTAATTTTCTTAACGGTCGCTTCGTCTGCAGTTACAAAATGCCAGCCGTCTTCTGTACCGGCACGGCCGTACTCTTTCATGTAATTCTGTTTTTTCTTGGCAGCTACTTCAGAAGTTTCTTTTGCATCGAAACTCAATGCGATGATTTCGAATTTTTGACCCGGGGACCAGTCGACACGCTTAAGTGCATCAATAAGGCCGTTTAAATGAAAGTTACAAAGGCCCGGGCAGTTAAAATAAACCGGGCTTAAAATTACCGGTTTGCGTCCTGAGAAATAAGTTGAAAGCGGCAAAGATTTTCCGTTTTCGTCGGTAACCATTAAGCTTAAGTCCAGCTGGCTTCCCAACTTTTCAGTAATAGTAACGCCTTGGATTTGCGCCGGAACTTCAGCCGCAGGTTTTGAAGGCGCTTTCCCTGTGTATTCACCCGGATGAGAAGTAGCCGCGTTTGATAAATCACTTTTATCATGCGCGTGAACTTCGGCACTCATCACAAGGAACATTAACAAAAAGGAAAGAGCTGTCGTTTTCAGTTTAGTCAGCTTTCTCTGCGAAAGCAGCTACGTCTTCCGGTTTATCTTTTGATTTATTGCCGGTTAAAGTTTCAATGTAAGCAAGGATCGCCCAGCGCTCGTAAGGTTTAAGTGAAGCTTTGAATGAAGCCATTTGCGTACCCGGAATACCGTTCTGTACAACTTTGTAGTGAGCGATAAGGCCATCACCTTGCTTCCATTGTCCTTCAACAAGGTTACGTGCATTCGGAATACCGCCGACCAAATCACCTTTAGCACCGTGGCACATAGCACAGTTTGCTGCGTAAAGTTTTTGTCCTGCAGTGATCACTTCAGGAGCTCCACTCCACGGGTCTTTAACAGAAGCCAATTCAAATTTCGGAGCGCCTACCGGAGCCGCGTCCTGAACTTTTTCATCGAGAGTTACACCTTTGTTGATGAACACGATATAGATAAAAAATACGAACACAAAAGCCATTGAGCCAAGAAAAGCGATTAAGCCTGACTGATTGTGATGGTCATGATTTTCAGACATGAGTGTACTCCTCTGACAATTCGGAATGTTAATTCTGAAGGTCCAACAAAAATAAATTTCTAAATGTAGCCTACAGGTATAACGCAAATGAGGTCGGGGAGCAATCTAACTGGTTAAAATCCTTCGATATTTTCCTGCTGATTTGTTCGGCAGATGCGTAAAATAAAAGTCACACTTTTTAGTGAATTCGCGCCGAAAATGATAACGGATTAAGCAAAGATGATTACTTTTTTATTTTAATGGCATTGGTAACATCATCAGATGCACCCTTACCCTGGCCGGAAGAAACGCTAGACTCTTTTTTGTTTTTTTCGTCGGTGAACGCGCGAGGATACTGCTTCAGAACTTTATTATGAAGCTTGTTCATGCGGCCGCGAATCGTGACGTCGTCTTCGAACGTATCCAAACTTTTAATTTTGGCTCTTTTGTAAACGCGCTTTTCTTTTAGGCCGCGCTCAGGATAACGAGTCATGAACTCTTCGTTTTTGGCGTTGTACTCAACAACTAAGCGTTCATATTTTTGATGCTCAGCTTTGATCTGCTCCATCTTTTGCTGAAGAGCCTGCCCGGTTAAAGAATTTTTCTCGGCAATTAAATTCTGAACAACAGTGGCCTGCATTTCCATTTTGCCTTTTAAAGCTGTGACTTCGGTTTGCACCAGCTCCCAGTTTTGATCCTGTTTTCCCGAGTAAGTTGACTCTTTCGGCGCACCGTCTTTTGCAGCTGCTTCATCTTCGTTTGCAGAAGCAAATAAAGGAATGAAAATTAAAAAAGTAAAAAGAAAATTACGAGAGCACATTCTGTTTCCATGTTCTTTCAATATCTAAAAACTGGATACGTTTTGCGAGTAAAAATGCTTTTGCCGGGCTCATTTTCTGAATGACAATCCGGCCGTGCTTCATTGACTTCATAATTTCAATGGCGTCCCATGCAAATTTTGAATCTTCAATGGCTTCTTTAAATAATTCTTTTGTTTCCTGAGTATCAATTCCTGAAACCGTTAGATCATAATTCAGTCCCGCAAGATTTGAATCGGTATTGGCAAAATCAGAAATCTCCTGTGCAATATCCGCAAAAAGATTTCCACCGGTAGCAGCAGGTTTAGGTGCAGCTGCAGGCGGCCGTGGCTGGGCACGTGGCGCAGGCGGCGCCTGCACGGGCTCAGGTGTGGCCTGATTCATTTCAAACGGGTTGGCGCCCGCATTGGCTGCGTCACCGAGAAGTTCAGAAAGATAAGAGCCGCTTTCAGGCGTTCCACCCATCATGGAATCGGCACTTTCTGTAACCGACATCAAAGGCTCAAGCCCCGCATCAGGAAACGGTTCCGGATTATCACTCGGTGGAGTAACAGATTTAGCCGCGTCTTTTTGCAAATTGTTTGCCGCTTCGTAGTCTTCGCTACTGACTTCGCCGTACTCGGGCTGGCCATCGAAGTTGATAAAATAGACCGCCTTGCAAGCTGGACAGGTATAGAGCGCTCCGAAATTATGTTCCGTAACCTTCTGATCCTTATTACAACTCGGGCAAATCATTTATCTCCCTTTTTGACGGCGCCGGTCTGCGCGATTCATTGGTTTTTCATCCCCTCGTGGCGGGCCAGCGGTCATACGGCGCTTCGTTGGCGCTTCAACAGCCATTCCGCCCTGCGGGCCGGCTTGCGGCTGGCTTGGCAAATCCTGAAATGAATCGACCGAATCTGAAGGAGCAGAATAATTCATTTCCACTTCGTCATTTTCACTCGGGCGCAACTTTTCAATTGCCTGCTCTGCACCTTCAGCTACCAGCTGAACGCGCATGATTTTTTCAATCGTTTCAGATTTGATAATATTGTTTAAATACTCAAATGCTTTGAAGGCTTCTTTTTTGTATTCAATCAACGGATCTTTTTGGCCGTATGCACGGAGGTTGATGCCTTCTTTTACTTTATCAATTGTATAAAGATGCTCTTTCCAGCGCTGATCAATCGCGTTCAGCATAATCATTTTAGAGATCTGTTCAAAGAACGGCCCCATACTTTGCTTCTGGTGATCAAAAATCTTTTTAACTTTAGAGCTGATTTCATTCTGGATAGCGTCTGCGCTCATGGAAGGAGTTGCATCCACTTTAAACCCGAATTGCGCCATCAGAGCGGTGTTCAGGCCTTCCAGATTCCAGTCTGAGGGCTTTGCATCCTGAGGCATGTGAGTATCAAGAATAACTGAAACCACATCGCCCAGCATATCCAGCAGTGATCTTTCAATTTGCTTACCTTCAAGAATCTGACGGCGCATTTTGTAGATCGCGTTTCGTTGCTGATTCATCACATTGTCATAATCTAAAAGATTTTTACGGATATCGAAGTGGTGTCCTTCGACTTTTCTTTGCGCGCCTTCGATAGCGTTCGTTACCATCTTGTGCGTGATTGGTTCGTCTTCGGGAATGTTCAGCATTGTCATGATCTTTTGAATGCGCTCACCGTTAAAGATGCGCATCAGATTGTCTTCAAGTGACAAATAAAACTTCGACTCACCCGGGTCACCTTGACGGCCCGAACGGCCGCGAAGCTGATTATCAATACGGCGGGACTCATGCCGTTCAGTACCCACGATAGCTAAACCGCCGGCGGCAATCACTTCCTGCTTTTCTTTTTCAGTCTGTTCTAAAAATCTTTTAAGCGCATCACCGTAAGCAGCTGCCTCGGCTGCCACCGCGGCCGGATCTGCATCAGCCGCTACCGGCGGTACAGATTTTCTCGCAAGAATTTCGGCGTTACCGCCAAGACGGATATCCGTTCCGCGGCCTGCCATGTTGGTTGCAATTGTAACCGCACCTTTACGTCCGGCAAGAGCAATGATCTCCGCTTCGCGCTCGTGATGTTTTGCATTCAAAACGTCATGACGTACGCCTTCACGCTTAAGCCACTTAGAAAGTGTTTCCGATTTTTCAATAGAGGCCGTACCCACAAGTACCGGCTGCCCTTTTGCATTTCTCTCTTTGATGTCGCGAGTGATCGCTTTGTATTTTGCTTCTTCTGTTTTGAAAACGATATCTTCTTCATCAATACGTTTAATCGGCTTATTCGTAGGGATGACCGTAACGCCGAGGTTGTAGATTTTACGGAACTCAACCGCCTCAGTATCAGCAGTACCTGTCATTCCCGACAGTTTGTCATACATTTTGAAATAGTTCTGGAACGTAATCGTCGCTAAAGTCTGATTTTCATTTTTAACTTCAACTTTTTCTTTTGCTTCGATGGCCTGATGTAAACCATCGCTCCAGCGGCGGCCCGGCATTAGACGGCCTGTGAATTCGTCTACAATGACGATCTCGCCGTCTTTAATCATATATTCGACATCAAGGCGGTACAGGTGATGCGCACGCAGTGCCTGATTCACGTGATGAAGAATTTCAATGTTGGCAGGATCGTACAAATTATCGAGCTTCAGAAGTTTTTCAACTTCTGCATTTCCTTCATCGGTCAAAGTTGCGGATTTAGATTTTTCTTCAACTTTGAAGTGAAGGTCTTTTTTAAGAAACGGAATAATTTTATCAATGATGTAATACTTGTCGGTCGACGCTTCGGCCGGTCCTGAGATAATCAGTGGCGTACGCGCCTCATCGATCAGAATCGAGTCACACTCATCGACAATCGCAAAATGCGGAGCCCGCTGAACATAATCAGCCAGATCAAACTTCATGTTGTCGCGCAGGTAATCGAAACCTAATTCGTTATTCGTGCAATACGTGATGTCAGCATTGTAAGCCGCACGTCTTTCAGCATCGGTTAAGCCGTGCTTGATCACACCTGTTGTCAGGCCAAGCCAGTTATATATACGGCTCATTTCTTCGCAGTCACGAGTCACAAGGTAATCATTCACCGAAACCACATGAACGCCTTTTCCAGTCAGAGCATTTAAGTAAACCGGTAAAGTGGCAACTAAAGTTTTACCTTCACCAGTTCTCATCTCTGCAATGGCTCCGCGGTTTAAAATAATTCCACCGACCATTTGAACATCATAGTGGCGCATTCCTAATGTGCGGACTGAAGCTTCACGGCAAACAGCAAACGCTTCCGGCAAAAGCTGTTCTACAGTTTCACCTTTGATCAAACGTTCTTTGAATTCCTGAGTTTTTGCTTTTAAGGCATCATCTGAAAGTTTTTTGATTTCAGGTTCTAACTTATTGATCTGATCAACAGTAGGCTGAATTCTCTTCATTTCACGGTCGTGACTTGTCCCAAATAACTTCGCTAAAATTTTTTCTACCATAGTGATTTAGAATAGGCCCGTAATGATAAGAGGGCAAGCCGGACCAGGCTTTCTTGGCCTCTGGCATTAGGTCCAGATGCCTCTCGTGGCGACTATCTGCTGAGCTGCCTGAAGCCTTCATATACAGCAATGGCGACTGCGGTTGCGAGGTTAAGACTTCGAACCGGACCGGGTTGCGGGATCGTAACTGCCGTTTTCACATTTGCGTTGATGATTTCGGGCGGAAGCCCTTTCGTTTCTTTACCGAACACAAGCCAATCGCCGTGTTTGTAACTGACATCGTAATAAGTTTGCTTAACTTTTGTCGTAAAATAAAAGACCCGGCTCGGGTCTTCTACTTTTGAAAACCATTCCTCATAAGAGTTGTAGTAATACCATTTGAGATGGGGCCAGTAGTCTAAGCCGGCCCTTTTCACATTCGTGTCATTGATTTCAAAACTCATCGGCCCGATCAAATGCAGCTCGCAATTGGTACCAACGCAAGTCCTGCCAATGTTGCCGGTGTTCTGGGGAATTTCAGGTTCCACCAGAACAATCCTAAACAAATTTTTTTTACTGATTTCTGAAGTTGATTCCATCTTTAAACAAGATGGTTATAGACCTCTTTACCTAACAAACTCAATGCTAATCGTCGGCCTTTGTCGACGATCAGATCCAGCTTCATTAATTCACGGTAAAGACTTAAATCATTGATTGGAACAATATCTCTGCCTTTAGCCGAACCCAGTTTTTTTACATAGGTTCTTTGCTTCTCGGTGAGTTGCTCTACCAATGAAGGGTTTTGCGCTAAAGAGTCCTGCCAAACTCCGCCGGCAATTCGGGTTGCCTTGGCTGTTAATTTTGCAGGGTTGTAAAAGTAAGTATCAACGACTTCAGTTTCACCAGAGTTTTTAGTGACTTGCGCCTGAACCCGTTGATGCAAGCCTTTTGAAGGCTCAGCACGGTTTACGCCGTGCAAGGTGTCCATCAAGGCCAGCAAAGTTTCGTCGAACTTAAGTTCGATTAATTGTCCTATAATTTCATCACCGTTATCAAGATTCGTGCCTTCATTTTGAGCCACAAGTACCGGAAAACCGATTGGTAATCTGTAGGCTGAGGCTTTTATTCGTGCTGGTTCGTAAGATACTACAAAAGGTCTGAGTTTTTGAAAATGGAACATGCCCTCGGTCCAAGAACCGATAGCAAAAAAACGCATTGTCGTCATTAATCCCCCTCTGATCGTGACAGCAAATTGCTTTCTGGCTTGAAAGTTCGAGTCTTGTATCAAAGTCTTTTTAAATTCGCAAATTTTTATGTTTGCGTCAGTTTAAGTTGCTTTGACCGCTATAATTTTTTCGTTAGAATAGCCGAAATAAATATTTTTTTTAAATCCGCTTGATTATTTTTTATTATTTAAAAATTGAGCAGGTTGAAAAAAATAATTTGTACTCATCCGCGGGAGATTGAATGAGCGAAGACGTAAAAAATTTCAAACATCATATGTGGTATCAGGAAGCTGACGGAATTATTACAATCGGGATTAACGAAGAAGGATTAGCTGACATCACTGAAATCACTTCTGTCGATTTGCCGCCGGAACAAGAAAAAGTAGAAGAAGATGTCGCGATCGGAACGATTGAAACCGATGACGGCCCACTTGATATTTACGCGCCTGTTGAAGGAACCGTTATTGAAGTTAACACTCAGGTTTTAGAAGACCCGAGCATTATCCAGGAAGATCCTTATGAAGAAGGATGGCTTTTAAGAATCGAAGCTTCTGAAGAATTGTCAGATGACGATGAAGATGACGATACAGAAGAAGACGAAGATGATGAAGACGATGATTTAGACGAGGACGAAGACTTCGAAGAAGAAGAGGAATAACCTCTTTGTTTTACTTTGTTACCTGTTCGGTCATCTGGGGCCTTACATGGATTGCCATCGGTTATCAATTTCACAGTTTAGATTCAAGCGCGGCGGTATTTTACCGCTTTCTTGCCGCCAGTTTAGTTTTGTTCGGCTACGTTAAACTTAAAAATCTGCCGTTGAAGTTCGCCAAGAGCATTCATCTTAATTTTTTAGCGCAGGGCTTTTTTATGTTCTGCCTGAATTATCAAATTACTTACTGGGCCGCTCATTTAGCGCCTTCAGCCTTATTGGCATTGGCCTTCACCGCACTGGTTCACTTCAACATGATCGGTGGCCGCCTGTTTTTCAAAACCCCGATGCAAAAAGAAGTTATTCTGGGCGCCTGCGTGGGCTTTTTAGGAATGGCTCTCATTTCTTACAACGAACTTCTGGGCAAGGATTTAAATCCGACATCTTTATACGGTTTCTTACTGGGATTAGTCTCGACTCTTTCAGCCTCTGCAGGAAATTTAATTTCAAGCCAGAGCCGCAAAATGAAAGTTCCCATCGCTTCAAACAATGCCTGGAGCATGCTGTACGGAGGCGTTTTCACTTTTATTTATTGTTTGTTCGCGCAAAGGTCCTTTGCTGTTTCCAACGTCGACACCAGCTTTATCCTTTCCTTTTTATATTTAACAATATTCGGAACCGTCATTTCTTTCGGTGCTTACTTAAAACTGATCGATCTTATGGGTCCATCGAAAGCGGCCTTTACCAGCATTGTTTCTCCGGTGATTGCAATCGGAGTTTCAATGGTGTTTGAGAACTTTCGTATGACCTGGTTACTGGCTGGCGGAATTCTGCTTTGCCTGCTGGGAATTATTGTTGCTTTGAATCCGCGCTATCTGTTAAGAGAAAAGCCCGATGCTTATTAGAGAATTTTTAGCTTCTGACATACAAGGTGTAAAAGAGTTTACCGATTTTGCGGTGGGCCTTGGCTATTACTCTGTTGAAGAGCTTGCCGAAAACCAAAAAAAATCGGTCGCGAAAGACGGTTCCGTCTGCTCTTTTATTTTAGTTGATGAAGATACTGATAAAGTAATGGGTTTGCGTTTAGCCTTCCCGCCCGGCAACTGGGATCACGGTAAAGGCGGTCAGTTGCGCCCTGACTTGTGGCCGACACCTTTAAAAGATACGGCCTACTTTCAAAGCCTCTTTGTTTCTCCGTCGCTGCAGGGGCAAGGATGGGGGCCAAAACTGGCTGAAAAATCTCTGGAAGTTTTTAAAAAGCTCGGCGCCAAAGCTGTCGTTGCGCACTGCTGGAAAGAGTCGCCGAATAACTCTTCCCTTCGCTACCTTAAAAATATGGGTTTCAAAGAAATCACTGAGCACAAAGATTACTGGGTGAATGTAAATTACATTTGCACCCGCGATGGGTACCCGTGCCACTGCACGGCTATCGAAATGTTTCTTCCGCTTTAACAGAATTATTTTTTCTTTTTATCAGCAGGCTTCTTTGCAGAAGGGGTCGCTTTAACGGTTTCAGGCTTTGCGCTTGTATCGCCTGAAGCCGGCTGTGAAGCCTCTGCTGCAGGGGCATTCGTTGCATCTGCTTTTACTGACTGTGCGCCAGTTGCAGCTTCAGCTTCGACTCTCTCCCAGGTTTGAGTGCGGCCAATAAGTGAAAATCCGATGAAGCCGCGAAGTTTCAGCTTCTTTCCGCCGTCAATGACTTCAGCTTTGCAAGAATAAGTCTTACCGTTTTTAGGATCTAAAATCTCCCCGCCTGACCATTGAGTGTCGGAATCTTTTTTTAGGCCGACTAAATTCTGCATTCCTAAGACCGGCTGGTCTTTTTTATCTCCGGAACATTTATCACATTTCGGGTTTTGGTCTTCTGTAGGCTCGCGGAATAATCTGACGATGCGGCCGTTATAAACGCCGTCTTTTTCAAAAATCTCGATGATCGATTTAGGTTTTCCTGTTTCATCATCAATTGTTTTCCACTGACCGACGATAGCGCTTTGAGCGAAAACTACTGAACCGAAAATAAAAGTCATTAAAAATAGTTTCATCTGAACCTCTAGTTTAAAAGTTTTTCCATAACAATATTCATTTTACCGGAATCGCTGAAAAGAGTGCCGGTAATTTTAAAGCCATTTTTTAAATTCAGGCGCAGCATCGATGTAAACTCATTGCGCGTACGCGTTTCAATCTTTTTGTAATTCGCGTTCACACACTCTTTATGCTGCATTCCCATCAGCTCGCCTGCGATGCCCAGTTCGCGGAACTCCGGGTGCACACAACCCACCCATGAGTAAAACGTGTCGCCGTCTTTACCGTAGCCCAGCTTGAAGCCGATCAAACGGTTCTTTTCTCTGCACACAACCAGCACGATGGATTTGTGCATCGCCTGAATCCCTTCAATTTTTTGCGGACGCAAAGCTTTCTGAAAACAAACTTCGTAAAGTGCGCTGATCTCTGCCACCAGTTCCTGTGAAAGTGAATGATAGGTGGCGAACTCGAATTTAATTTTTTCAAAACGCGGCTTGATGACTCCGTCGATTTCGACATTTTCAAAAAACATGTCTTTGGGTCTTACCCATAGGCGGCCCAGATCGTTTTCATACAGAGTTTCGTACAGCGCCATTTCTTCTAAGGTTTCAGAATGCCTGACTGTGCCTAACAGACGATAAGGTTTATTTTTGTAGTGCCTATAGAACCGGGTTGAACTGTCTTGCATCAGGCTTATTTAGCGTTTTCATCAGCAAAATCCAACTGACAAAAACAATTGCTGCAGCAATTAAATACGGTAGGCCGCTTAAATCGGTTTTAAATCCAGCATGTGTTGCCCAATTAAAGGCGTTCGAATATAAAAGCGGCGCCAAAATGCAGGCGATACTCGTAACCGAAACCAATCCGCCCTGCAATTCACCCTGGCGGCTCGGGTGAACTTGCCTTGTCATCATCGACTGCAGGCAAGGGTTAGAAAGGCCCGACAAGCATGTGCCCGCGATCACAAGATAAGTCATCCACCCTTGCGTGACGAGAGCAAACAACAAATAACCAAGTACGTAGAAGGCCATTCCGATTTTAAGAGCTTTTACTTCTCCCCACTTGGCTACAAGTTTTTTTGTCAGCACAGCCTGGCTAAAGCCGAAAACAATTCCCACAACACTTAACGAAAGCCCGACTTCAAGCGGCTTCCAGCCGAATTTGTATTCCGTGTAAAGTGTCCATATGCTGGGGTGAACCTGTCCTGCCAAAAAGATCAGTCCATATACGCAGATGAAAACCAGAAGATGCTTTTGTTCTAATAGTTTTGATAAAGATGAAAACGGATTCAGCTTATTATAATCAAGTTCTCTTCGGTGAGCTTCGTCTAATGATTCAGGCAGAACAAAATAGCCGAATCCGAAATTGATGAGATTCAAAATCGCAGCTCCGATAAACGGGGCAATCGGGTCAACATGTCCGAGGAACCCGCCCAATAGCGGCCCCACAACAAATCCGATTCCGAAAGCGGCACCGATTAAGCCAAAGTTAGCGGCGCGGTTCGTATCATCGGAAATATCAGCCATGTACGAGTTCGCAACCGAAATGGCCGCACCGGTAAGCCCTGAAATAATTCTTCCAACGAACAGCAAACCAAGCGTAGGAGCAAAGGCCATGAACAGGTAATCCAGCGCAGCTCCGAACAATGATGACAATAAAACCGGTCTACGGCCGAATTTATCTGAGAGTCCGCCCAATATCGGCGAAGCAAAAAACTGCATCAGCGCATAAGTCGCAACAAAGTAACCGAAATAATGGTTGATCTCTTGCTCTGTATGCACGAATTTCCGAATCACATCCGGCAGCACCGGTATCAGAAGCCCGATGCCCATCATTTCAAGTACAATCGTGGTAAAAATAAATTTTACTGACTTGGCTTTTTGAGATTTTTCCATCGTTTTATTATGGGACAATGGGACTTAAAGTCCACAGTTTTTTGAATAGCTTTTTTTCACTCGTGAAAACTATCCTCTCATTCTGAACCGAGCGCGGTTTCAGGCGGGATTTCTTTTAAGTTTAATGTCGAAAAAACCGAATTAATATCTAAGTTTTCAAGTTATTACGGACCATGCATGGAGGACGTTTTGAAACAATGGGTCGTTAAGCTGTTACAACAGCTGGATGTTAGCTTTAGCAAATCCGGAGCAGACACAACTAATCATCTTCCGATCGTTAACGAAGAGAAAGCCACGTTGCTTTATCTCATCGACACTTACAATAAACACTTATTCGAAATTGAGAACCACTCCATCAGGAAAGTCCGCGACAAACTTGATAATCTTGCAAAGGCCATTGTTGAGTCTGAAGGAAAAGAGCTCGAAAAAAATCTGTTCGAACTGCGCCAGTTCTTTTCAAGCTACCGCATTGATGAGTACACCTATATTCAAAACACCTTCGACGACTTTAAGCGCATCGTCTGGGATTTCGCTGATCACTTAAGTGAAGACATCAAATTCGAAACCACTAAAGAAAAGCAGATGGGCAATCAACTGAAAGATTTAAAGGAAGCAGTTGAGGCTAACTCAATTGAAACCTTACGCCAGAAGTCCCGTGAGTTTATTAATTCGTATGTTGAGTACCAGAATCAAAAAAATGATTTGCGTCAAAAACGAATCATCAACGTAAAAAAGAATATGGAGACCATCAAAAAACAACTGATGGATGCAAACTCCAGCCTGAACACAGATCACCTGACAAACGCCAGCAACCGCCGCGCCTTTGACGAGTACATGAAAAAACTCGTTCACATGCACGAGATCAGCAAAGCGCCGTTAAGCATCGTAATTCTTGATATCGACTTCTTTAAAAAGATCAACGACGTCTACGGCCACGATGCCGGCGACTACGTTTTAAAGGAATGTGTACGCATCCTAAAAACGGTTTTCTTTAAAGAAGAAGAAATGGTAGCCCGTGTAGGCGGCGAAGAGTTCGTGGTTGTACTGCCGAACCACAGCATCGAACAATGCGTGGCAAGAGCTGAAGCGCTGAACGCCATCGTCAGAAACGAAGCCTTCGTCATAGGCGACCACGCAATTAAATTCACAGTCTCAATGGGCATAGCCCAATTACAAGAAAACGAAAAAATAGCCGACTGGCTAAAACGAGCCGACACAGCCCTATACAACTCAAAAAACACAGGCCGAAACAAATTCACATTAGCTTCAACAAGCACAAAACCAAAAGCCGCCTAGTCGCACAAGATGATTAGCATCACAGTACTGTTTAAAGGGAGTTAAAGACCGCTCCCTTTTTTCCTTTCTTTCTTTTTGGAAGTATTTTTGGCTTTCTTCCCCTTCGAAAAACCGAGTTCGGCTTGGCATCAGCTTGCGTCTTTGAGTGGACCGGAGGGCGTGGCAAGAACTGCAAGCTATGCCAAACGTCATTGTCTGAGCGTTTTTCGAAGGGGAAGAAAGCCAAAAATACTTCCAAAAAGAAAGAAAGGAAAAAAGCGAGCGTGCCGATAAAGTCACTGTAAAGCCGAACTGGGGTGTCTAAGGATTTGTATACAGGTTACACCTTAGACAGTCGTCAGAATAAAACTACGCTGTAATCGAGATGGCCCGCCGCTTGCTCTTGTGAATCCTCACTTAGGTATCACGAAGCTTATTACGGAATAACGAAAAAATTAAACTCTGGGGAGGGTTTGAATGAAGAAATCATTCATCGCGGGTATTCTTTTGCTCACAGCTCAAAAAAATTTCGCAGCCATTAAAAAAGATCAAGCTCTGCCCGACCTCCGCAAACCCGTGACTGTGGCGGTGATCGACACCGGCACTGATATTAATCACAAAGAATTAAAAAATTATATTTGGACTAATCCCGGAGAAACCGGCACTGACCGCTGGGGACGGGATAAAAGTACCAATGGTATTGATGATGATGGCAATGGATATGCCGATGACCTCCATGGATGGAATTTTGTTTCGAACACCAACGATTTGCTGGATTCGATGGGGCATGGGACACACATATCGGGGATAATAAAAAATGAATCCAGCAAATCTCCTTTTCAAAACAATAAGCCGAAAATTCGGTTGATGATCCTGAAGTATTACGACGCGGAATCAAGTGACAGCCAGAACATTGAAAATACCGTGAAGGCCATGCACTACGCGATCAAGATGGGGGCTCAGGTCATCAACTATTCCGGCGGCGGTTCTTTGCCAAGCCGAGCAGAACTCTCTGCGCTCCAGGAGGCTAACCGCCGCCACATTTTTGTTGTGGCCGCTGCAGGAAACAATAACAAGAATACCGATATCATGGGCTACTACCCGGCCAACTACAGGTTACCTAATATAATTTCGGTCGCCGCCACCGATAAAACCGGAGAGCTCATGAGTTTCAGTAATTACGGACAGAACAGCATCGACTTAGCTGCTCCGGGCCAACAGGTGTTTTCCACAATGCCCGGCAACAAATTCGGTTTTATGAGCGGCACGTCGCAATCCACCGCTTTTGTTACTGGAGCGCTAGCTCTAAAACTCTGGGAAACAGGTTCAGCAGAGAACCCCGAAAAAGGGTGGCTGGCACTTTTGAAAGAGGCAAAATTCAATAAATCTCTAGTGGGAAAGACCCGTTTTCAGATGGCGTTGCTTTCTTCTGCCAACCCGTAATTAATCCGGTCCGAAAAGCGAATTTAAAAAGTGCCAGCCACTTTTGGAACACCCGGGTTTGCGTGTCTGGAACGGGTTTTCAGGGTGTTACGCATCTGGTCTTATTTTAACTATTTTCAATTACCCTCTTTTTTTTCATTGAATAACCTAGACTTTTGACTAGGCTTTTAAACGAGGGGGAAATTCAATGAAAATTTCTATCAAAACTATCGCAGCACTTGTACTCGCTACTGTTACAGGACATTCAGTTTTAGCAGCTAATCCGGCTTTCTTGCGCAAGATGAGCAATCCTAAAACTTATGTTGTAGACCGCTTATTAACAGCTGAAAGCATTTGCGGAACTAACAATTTACAACACGTTGCTGAATACGACGGTTCACGCGGACAACCGGTTGAATTCGTTGCTAAGCATGAATCTAAAGTAGCAGCTTTGGCGTACGGCACTCCTACCTCTTCAAGCAAGTACTGCACAGGCACATTAATTTCTGAAAACCTTTTCTTAACTGCGGCTCACTGTATCGACAGCACAACTTTAAATGACTTCGCTGTTTTCAATTACCAAAAAGTTCGCGGTTCAACTGATTTACAAACACAAGATCACGTAAAAATCATCGAAGTTGTTGAGCAAGCTCTCAACGGACTTGATTTCGCGATCCTTAAATTAGAAGGAACTCCTGGCGCAACTTACGGCTTCACTCCGATCAGCGGAAACGAAGTTGAACTCGGTCACGTTTTGACAATCATTCAGCATCCATCTGGCACTCCTAAAAAAGTTGATGCCGGCACTCGTAAAGGGACTCGCGGAACTGACTACATGACTTACGGTGATTTAGATACAGAACCAGGCAGCTCAGGCTCTGGCGTTCTTGATAACGTTGGTCAATTGGTTGGCGTTCATACAAACGGCGGTTGCACACCTACTCAAGGTGATAACGCCGGTGTGTTGATGACGAAAATCGTTGAAGCATCTCCGACTATCAAAGCGATGTTAGGTCAGTAAGATTTAACAGTAAGATAGATAAAGAAAAAGCCGGGAGTACCCGGCTTTTTTTATTTGTGCCCGATGACTTTCCAGTGAACGAATTCATTAAGCCCCATTGAACCTAATTCGTAACTCAGTCCGGACTCTTTGCGGCCGCCGAAGGGAACGCGAGCATCACTTTGAACCCAGGTATTAACTGTAAAAGTTCCCACTTCCATCAACGAAGCGATTCGCAAGGCTTCTGCTTCATCAGTTGAATAAATTCCCCCGCCTAACCCGTACGGGCCTTCATTAACGGCCGTTACCACATCATCTACGTTTTTAAATTTGTAGAAGCACGCCACGGGCCCGAATACTTCTTCGTTTTCAAAAGCATTTAACTTTGTACCGAAATCTAATATTCCCACCGGTGCAAACCCAGGGCGGTTTTCGAACGGAGCTTGAGCCTCAATAAATTCAGCGCCGGTATCCAGCGCCAGATTGATTTGCCTTTTGATTTCATCAGCGAATTTTTTTGCAGCCATCGGCCCGATTTGCACATCAGCTTCTGAAGGATGACCCACTTTTGCTTTTTTTAGATTCTGTAAAAATAAATGCCTGAACTTGTCATAAATGCTTTCATGAACAAAAAATCTTTTCGCAGCAATGCAGCTCTGCCCTGAGTTGGTTAAGCGCGCTTGCGCGCAGGCAGTGGCACTAATTTCGATATCACAGTCAGGCATAACGATGTATGCGTCTGATCCGCCAAGTTCCAGCACTTGTTTTTTAAGGGCCTCACCTGCGACTTTTCCGATTTGCTTCCCGGCACGGGTGCTACCGGTTAACGTCACTAGTGAAACCCACCGTGAGCGGATCACCGCTGCTGCATCGTCGTGTGTAAGCCGCAGATTCACCAGTAGAGCTTCTCCGGTTTCAGCGCACACCTCTTCAATCAACTGCGCACAACCTGAAACCGCTTCTGCGTGCTTCAGCACAACCAGGTTTCCCGCCATCCAAGCGCATGCTGCCATTCTGAATAACTGCCAGTACGGAAAGTTCCAGGGCTGAATGCTGAACACTAGACCGTGCGGCTCAGGTATAAGAACCGTTTCGGTATAATGCGCATCAATTTTTTGATTTTTAAGTTGCTCGGTAGCCATGGTACCGATCATCTCTAAAGTTTTTGCACACTTCTCTACTTCAGCAATGCCTTGCTTTAGCGGCTTCCCCATTTCCAGCATGCATTGTTTTGCCAAAACTTCTTTTTTGCTTCTTAGAATCCCGGCCAGGCGGCTTATAACCAGAGCTCTTTCATGCACAGGCTTGTTACGCCAAATCTTTTGTTGATCTGATAAGACCGATATTTTTTTAAAAGAATCCTGCAAACTGTGATGATCGTAGGTTTGCAATAAAGACTGATCGTAGGGATTGATAGTTGTATAACTCATATATTAAACCTTTGGGTCCTCTTGCACCCGTTCTCTTTTTGCTGCTTTTAAAATTTCTTTTGCCGCACTGGCATTCAAAATCGCAATTCCTATTCCAACGATAAGATCAGGCCAGTACGAAGCCAAGTAAGCTGTTGAAATTCCTGCCGCCACAATCGCAACATTCGCATAGACATCATTTCTGGCTGACAAGAATGCAGCTTTGAAAAGGCTTCCGTGCGCATGTTTAAATTTAGCCAGCCGTAAAGCGCAAACCCCATTTACAAGTAATGCTCCTAAACCAACAACCGATAGTACATCCGGGTTAGGTACGAGTGGTGATTGTAATTTATGTAAAGCGGTTAACACTGTCAAAATTCCCGGAATGACCAGTGCAATTGCAAGCGCCAGACCGAGATAGCTTCGCTTTCTGGCTGACCAGCTTAAGCCAACTAAAATCAGAATATTGATAGATGTGTCTTCTAAGAAATCAATGCTGTCTGCAAACAACGAAACTGAGTCAGCAATGACGGCGTAATAAAGCTCAATAAAAAAATACAGGAAGTTTGCAATGGCAACAAACTTAACAGCACTTCTGAATTCCTGATGATCTACAGTGGTTTGCTGATTCATGAATGTGCCAATCTAAAAGAAGTTGCGCCCATCGTAACGTCCAGCAAAACCGTAACAATATCGAAGAAACGTGTCCATCGATGAATCGTTGCAATACATAAACCTTACATATTATTAAACCTTCTGCGAATCTTTCTTTGATCCGAATCTCTGTGATCTTTAGACTTAGTTCCGCTGTAAGAGCATCTGGACCGAAGCTTTACTTTCCTCTTGCGGAATTTAGGCGGAATTACATCTCTGTTTCTTTTGTAAATCTTTCTGAGCTTTTGTTTTTTTGTTTCTTCATCATAAAGAGCGGCTTCGCGGCTGAAAGTCGCAACACTGCTACGGTGTATATTCGGATCGAATGCCACCCATGACAAAAAAAACGAAGTAAAAATTACGGATATCTTCATAGAACCTGCTGTCGAATTTGAAATTGAAATTGTTGAAAACGCGAATAAACGACTGATGACAGCAGGCTTGGCTCATGTTCATGACTCCGTGTAAAAAGTTGAAATTTTAAATATTAAATAAAAGACAATTTGTGATGTGATCTGAAAGATCAAGATTTAATAGATCTGAAAAATCGAATTTTAATTGATCTTTCAGATCAAAGGTTACTTGCTCATGCAGCTATAATAACACATCCGGCTTGTCACTTGCAACTTTCAGCAAAAGAGTTTCTAAACCGCTTTCAGGAGGCATAGATCTCATTATGGGCCTAAAAAAGTACTTTTCTGATCTTATAGCCAAGGTTGAAGCCTCTGAAGAGATCACCAACGCCGGTAAGGATGAAAATGGCTTTTATAAACCGACCCGCACTATTCTGCTGCGGAATTTAAACCTTCTTCGTGATTTGCACGACAAACCCCGCGCTAAACAAATGGTGAAAGCCGCATGGCAAGCGGTTGTCAAAGATCTGCCGCCCGACTGGCTCGTACTGGATTCTGAAAATAAAAATGAGCTATCAGAAATATTGAGTTAGAGCGGCCTGACGGGCCGAACTTGGATATCAAGCCTTTTAGCTTCCGAATGCAAAACTGAAAGTCTATCGTAGGTGGCGATGCTCCACTTCAACTCTGGTGATCCGCTGGTCTTCGGTTTCATCGAACCCTCATAAAAAGAAAGTGTCTTTATCAGATTTCCTGACTTGTCTATGATATCAATTTCACAGTTGAAAAGCTTTTTCAGTTTCTTTGACCGGTATAGCGCAGAGGCAGCACCGGTTAACAGTCCCTGGAATTTCTCTGCAACTTCATCGGCCGTGTATTCTCTCTCTGTCTCATCGGCCTCGATAACTTCAGCATCTTCAGTGTTTTCAACATCTGTATCTTCATCACTGGCTTGATCGGCCTTTTCTGCTGCGGCTGTTTTTAAATACTCTCTGTACCAGCGCATTCCAAGGCTTAGCATGTAACGAACAGAAGCCAAATCTTTCGAATTTAAGGAATGCGATTCACAAAATATACGAAAGCCTGCTTTCAATATCTCAGTGTCTATTTCTTCAAACATCAGATCGTCTGGAATAGCGGGAGTTTCAGAATTTTCCGTTAAGGCTTCAGCCAGCCTGATCAGCGGAGCTAAAACATTTCGGTTTGAAAATGGTCCTATCCTGTGGACTGCATCTTCAGAAGACTGTGCCGACATAAAACTGCGGTTGTAAAAAATAACTTCGCGCTCGCCGGACTTTAAAGCGATATTGTAGCGTGGACTCCATTTTTTAATTTCATCAGACTCAAGCAATGCAGCTTCTAACGGAGTATCACAAACTGTCACACCGATGTCCCATACTTGTGCCAGCATCTGCAGTTTGAACGAATTACGCTTTTTTTGGCCGCGAAAATAACTGTTAACCCGGTTACGAAGGCTGGTGGCTTTTCCTACATAGAGCACTTCGCCATTTTTGCCCAGCATTCTATAGATGCCGGGTTGTAAAGGAAGCTCTAGCCGCTTTTTCTTATCTAATGGATACTCGTATTTAGTTTTCTTTGCCGGTTTGGAATTTTGTAACCACGTAGTGACGGATTTTAAATCGTTTAACTGCAGTGCTTGCAGCTGAGGGATAAGACCGTTCCAAATCACTTTCGTCGCTTCAACATGATCGCGCCCGCGCTTTGTTTCGTTAATAACTAAACCGAAGTAGCCTGCAAGACCGGACACGCCCCGCGCAGGCAAATTAGGATATATGCGCTTTGCAATTTCGTGAGTGCAAAGCACCGGGCATTCGAATTTAAAGCCGAACTGCGAATAAATATCTTCTAAGAACGGTTGTTCAAACTTGGCATAATGAATGACAACAACATCAGGTTTGTATGATTCGTAAAAGTTAACAAAGTTTGGGACGGCGTCGGTTAATGAGGCGCCTTTTTCAATCATGGCAGCGTTGAGGCCCATCATTTTTTTTATAAAATGAGAGACTTCAGTTCGCTGCGGTTTTATCAGAAAATCTGCAGCATCCCCTTCACCGGTAGCCCAGGCGATTTCTAAAATTTCTCCTGACGCAGGCTTGGCACCTGTGGTTTGAAAATCAAGAAAGAGGGTTTTTAAGTTATTTAGCATCTACTTGGCATCTACTTGGCATCTACTTAGCATCGATGAATTTCTGAATTTAGTTTTATTGGTAGGGGCGCAGGGACTTGAACCCCGGATCCATCGGTTATGAGCCGATTGCTTTAACCAACTAAGCTACACCCCCATTGGCCTTAAGTGACTCAAGGCTACCAAAACAGGGGTTAGAGATCAAATAAAAGACCTATGATGCAATGAAAGTCATTAGTGGCCCATCGTCGACATGCTCATTACAGGCGCTGGCGGCGGGTCCAACAGCTTAACCGGAGCTGAAAATGACCAAAGATTCGGATAATAAACATTTGGATAAGGCTGGCTGGCGCCCTTAATCCCGTAGCCGTTTCCTAGATTACCGCCTGCGCAGTTTAAGCGTTTGTTTATACAGTTGTTATGCCACATCGCCATAACATCTTCATCCCACGCACCGAACCAGTCCGCATGCGCTGTAGATCCCGGAATCGAATTACTCATCTCATCCGAAGATAAATGCCACCCGTTTTGAGTTCCCTTCCAGGTACCGTCAGTATTTAAATCCGCATGCATTTCGGCTGTCACATCATAGAAAACCGCAATACTAAACGTTGGTAAAAGATACGGATGTGTATCAGGACAACGGAAAATTCCATCAGTGTGCGGGTCGTACTTATAAGCTACATGTGATCTGTGATCAGCACTGTCAAGATTCACGCCGTCCCAGCATTCAGGAGAATGAATCATCATCTCTAGCTGATTGCCACCAACCGGACAGGTTTTAGCTGTTGCGATAATATTCGGGCGATGCCCACCGATGGTTCCCGGAGTAATATTTTTATCATCTTTAGGAACACAACTGAAAAACCCATGGTCATCAGCGCCCGAACCCCAAAAACCTGTACCGGTTTTTGAATTGTATCCGAAAACATATCGAAGCCCGCGCGGTAATGGTCTGCAGCCTTTAAGACCGTTCTTAAAACAATCCGGATGATCATTCGGCAGTTGCTTGTAATAAATAGAAATTAATTCCGGATTAACGACTTTGCCTTTTCCGTTCATCATTGCAGGAACCCAGTAAGCTGAGCGGTTGACTGGGCTACCGCACGTGCTCATTCCGGTTGTGCGCAATGAATCGTAAGTTGAGTTGGCATCTGCCATTGTGTTTCCGAAAAAGTGATGCAGGTGCGAAGCGCCGGCCTTCCCAGGAAACACTATTGGATCATTGTAAGCTAAGTGACTTGGGCCACAAATAAATCTGAAGGCTCCAGGTTCGTTTGTTCCCCCCACAGAAGGAATAGCGGCCGTACCTAAATAATCATAGATATTAAAATTAGAAGGAATCAAAGGAACGTCTCCCACCTTTGGGTATGTAGTTGGAGCCGGTGCGGGTGCAGGCGCAGGTGACGTCGGAGGATTCACAATAATAATGGGAGGAGAAGTTGGTGTTGGCGCTGGTGCTGGTGCTGGTGCAGGAGCCGGTGCAGGAGCCGGTGCAGGTGCCGGCGCGGGTGCAGGTGCCGGGCCTGGCTGGTGCGGCGTTGGCGTATTACACTTATCATGCTTGCAGGCTAAGGCATCGAACTCTGCAATGCCTTCTAAAGACGACTCGCTTGTCTTGAATCCTCCGGTACAACCGGACAAAATCAACAAAACTAATAAGGCTACGTACTGTCTCATATCATTCCCCACTAGTGCTTAATGTTGCAAACGCAGCGCCTTATGAAATGTAAATTAAATATAGCTCCGCCAAAAAATTTGTCGAACCTCAAAAATCTGTACAGCAGATCGACGTTTCAAGAATCTACATCTGAGACACGCAATAAACACGGACCTGCTTGCCATACGCCGTTAATGTCCTTAATCTTTAACTGTGAAAAACGATACTTTTCGTGAAAAATTACATACGATTATTTTTGAATCTGAAACTCCGGCTGGACGCGCCTTTGATTTGACACTGATCGGAGCTATCGTCGCAAGCGTTGGCGCCGTTATTCTCGAGAGCGAACCGGCTATTAAAGCCCAGTACGGTACTGAGCTTTATTTCTTAGAATGGTTTTTTACCATTCTGTTTTTATGTGAATATTTTCTGCGGATATACGCGATCCAAAAACCGATGCGTTACGTTTTTAGCTTCTACGGACTTATTGACTTAGCCTCTTGCTTACCGACTCTTTTGAGTTACGCCTTTCCAGGCGCACAATCTTTACTTGTTATCCGCTCTTTAAGATTGCTTCGCATCTTCAGAATTTTGAAGCTGGGAACTTATTTTGACGAAGGTTTAGTGATTGTTAATGCCCTTAAAGCTGCGCGCGCGAAAATATTCGTATTCTTTTTTACCATTGTACTCATTGTTATTATTGCCGGCGCGACTATGCATTTTATTGAAGGCCCTGAGTCCGGTTTTGTCAGTATTTCATCTGGAATGTATTGGGCCGTTGTTACTTTAACGACAGTTGGTTATGGGGATATCGCTCCGGCTACCACCGTAGGAAGGTTTATTGCCTCAGCCATCATGATCCTGGGTTACGCTATTATTGCTGTGCCGACAGGTATTATTACTTCAGAACTTAACCGTAAGAATATTCGTGTCCTATATAACGAAGCCTGCCCAGGGTGCGGCGCTCAGGGGCACGAGCCCGATGCACTTTACTGCCACCGCTGCGGAACACATTTAGAACTGAAAAAACACATTTAGTTTTTTAGCACCACTATTTGTACCAAAAAAAAAGACCGGCTTTCACCGGTCTTTTTCAATTCAGAATTTTAATTAAGATCTAGCTATCAACAAACGTTTTCAGTTTGTTCGAACGGCTTGGGTGACGTAATTTACGTAACGCCTTCGCCTCAATCTGACGGATACGCTCACGTGTTACGTTAAAGTCCTGACCCACTTCTTCTAAAGTGTGATCCGATTCTTCACCGATACCGAAACGCATACGAAGAACTTTTTCTTCACGCGGAGTCAGTGTCGATAATACGCGGCGGGTTTGCTCAGCTAAGTTCAGGTTAACAATCGCTTCTGCAGGATTAATAACTTTTTTGTCTTCGATAAAATCTCCTAAGTGAGAATCTTCTTCTTCACCTACAGGAGTTTCTAAGCTGATCGGCTCTTTTGCGATTTTTAATACCTTACGTACTTTATCAACCGGCATATCCATTTTATCTGCGATCTCTTCAGGAGTCGCCTCACGGCCAAGCTCTTGAACCAAAAGACGCTGAGTTCTAACAAGTTTATTAATCGTTTCGATCATATGAACAGGGATACGGATTGTACGCGCCTGATCGGCAATCGCACGAGTAATCGCCTGACGAATCCACCAAGTTGCGTAAGTTGAAAATTTGAAACCACGGCGGTATTCGAATTTATCAACGGCTTTCATCAAACCGATGTTACCTTCCTGAATCAAATCCAGGAACTGTAAGCCGCGGTT
>JAJFMT010000101.1 GCA_020696855.1 Pseudobdellovibrio sp. | reverse complement strand
CTCGCAAGACAGGTCCGTTGGGATCTAAAAAAATATCGCCACGTTCATCAATGACGATAAAAGCAGAAGGCATTACTCAGTCTTTTTCTCTTCAGTTGCAGGCGCATTAGCCGGTTGGGCTGCAGTCTCCGGAAACATCACCTGAGCTGATCACTGATCCATCACGGAACTCAATTGTTTGGTCATCAGTCTTAACCGACTGGATAACCCACTTTTGCTCATCGGGGATTTCAGACGCAGCACGGTTCAAAACGGCCTCACCCTTAACGGTTTGGTCGCTATGCTCTTTTTCTTCCAGCTTTTCTGAATAGCGGTAAGTAAAATAAGCACTGATCTTATTTTCTTCGACGTTTTTGGTGTAGAGCGTGATCATTTGAAAATTATAAGCATTAGGGCGGGCTTTATGAATGGCGTCTTCGATAATAACGGCCAATTTGCTTTGAATTCCAGCATGGATTCCGATGCCGACATTGCTTTTTGAATGAAACAAAAACCACGACCAGATAAAGGCTACCGTGAACACTAAAAAGCTGACGAGTTTTACCATTGTTGCCTCCTGCCAATTCCCTATGAAAATGTGACATCCCTAGTTCACCATGCTAGCCTCCTGGCAGGCAAGGATTTTAACAATTATGAACTTTTATAAAGTCTCTTCAAAATTCACGACCGAGAAACTTAAAGAACTGAAAACCTGGGCACAAATCAAAAGTCCAAAAACTTTACAGCCGGTGCTGAGCTATGCGTTAGACTGGTTGTCTCCGGAGTTACTGGGCACAGGCTTCCGCATGGTTGAAGTCTCTGACCTGGCAGTCAAAGGTATGATTCCCGCGCGCGCTTCTAATTTAGATTTTCAAAGCGAAGTGCATCACGGTCTTGTGATCAATGCCAGCTACGAACTGGCCCGAGCTTTTTTACAAAAGCAAATGTCTGAAAGTTTTTTTCATATTACCGGCACTGACTACAACTTCAGTAAAAAAAATAAATGGCAAAATGATCTGACCCTGTTACTTGAAACAGATCAGGCCGCACTGGATGACTTCTTTATCAGCCTTCAGAAAAAGAAAAAAACTGAAATCACATTCGATATCAAAATCAAAGTTGAAAACCAAAAAAAATCAGACTCGGTTAAACTTACACTTTACGTCGAAAAAATTGATTTGATCTCTTAAGGAAGAAAATGATTTTAGAAACTCAGATAAGTTCAGATTCAGACGAGTTTAAAAAAAATAAAGCCGCTTTGCTTGAACAGGTTCAGCAGTGGCGAAAAAAAGTAGAAACCGCAAAAATGGGCGGCGGCGAAGAATCGCAGGCCAAACATAAATCCCGCGGCAAGATGACCGTGCGTGAACGCATTGAAGCTTTAATTGATCCCGGAACAGCCTTTTTAGAATTTTCGACATTAGCCGCTGACGGCATGTATGACAATCAAGCCCCGGCAGCAGGAGTCGTAACAGGGATCGGTGTGATTGAAGGCATCGAATGTGTTGTCGTCGGTAACGACGCCACTGTAAAAGGCGGCACCTACTTTCCGATGACGGTAAAAAAGCATATTCGCGCGCAGGAAATCGCAATGGAGAACGGCCTTCCGTGCATTTACCTGGTTGATAGCGGTGGTGCTTTTTTGCCTTTGCAGTCAGAAGTGTTTCCTGACCGAGACCACTTCGGAAGAATTTTCTACAATCAGGCGCGCATGAGTGCGCAAGGTATTTCGCAAATTTCAGTCGTAATGGGCTCATGTACAGCGGGGGGAGCTTACGTTCCTTCCATGAGTGATGAAAACGTTATCGTAAAAGACAACGGCACTATTTTCTTAGGCGGCCCGCCGTTAGTAAAAGCCGCAACCGGTGAAGTCGTCGACGCGCAAGAGCTCGGCGGCGCACACACGCACTGCGAACTTTCAGGTGTAACCGATCACTTTGCTGAAAACGATCAGCACGCCATCGAGATTACACGTGAAATCGTTAAACATTTAAATAAACGTAAAGTCGTAAAACTCAGTATGCGTCCTTCGGTAGAACCTCTTTACAGCTCTGAAGAGCTTTATGGAATTCTGCCGGCAGATTCGCGCCAGCCATTTGATATCCGCGAAGTGATCGCACGTATCGTTGACGGTTCTGAGTTTCATGAATTCAAAGCGCTGTTCGGTAAAACACTGGTAACAGGTTTTGCGCACATCTGGGGAATGCCGGTTGGAATTATCGCTAACAACGGCGTTCTCTTCAGCGAAAGCGCGCAAAAAGCCGCTCACTTTATTGAACTGTGCGAGCAGCGCGAAGTTCCACTTATCTTTTTACAGAATATCACCGGCTTCATGGTCGGTAAAAAATACGAGCAAGAAGGCATCGCTAAACACGGCGCTAAAATGGTGATGGCTGTATCTAATGCCCGTGTTCCGAAGTTTACTGTTGTCATCGGCGGATCGTACGGTGCGGGTAATTACGGAATGTGTGGCCGTGCGTTTTCTCCTCGTCAATTGTGGATGTGGCCAAACGCGCGCATCAGTGTAATGGGTGGCGAGCAAGCGGCTAATGTTCTGTTAACAGTAAAATTGGATCAGCTTCAGGCCAAAGGCCAAACGATGTCAGCTGAAGAACAAGCGAAGTTTAAACAACCGACTCTTGATAAATTTAATGAAGAAAGCTCTGCGTACTTTTCTTCGGCACGGTTGTGGGATGACGGCATTATTGACCCGCGCGATACGCGACGGGTTTTGGCCCTCGGTATTTCTGCCAGCCTCAATAAAGACTGGGGCCCGGCACAGCAGGGTGTCTTCAGGATGTAATGATGAAGTTTATTAAAGTTGAAGATTTCAATGCCGACCCGCAAATAAAAATTCTGACGTTAAACCGTCCGGAAGTTAAAAATGCCTTTCACCCGGAAATGATTCATGAGATCAGCGAATATTTTGAAGGCCTGATCAAACATCAAAAAGAAATTAAATTGATCGTTCTTCGCGGAGAAGGCTCAGCGTTTTGCGCCGGTGCTGACTTAAACTGGATGAAGGATATGGTGAATTACACCATCGCTGAAAACCTGACTGACTCTAAAAAACTCTGGACGATGTTTGCGAATATCAGTAACTGCTCAATTCCCATCGTAGGAATCGCGCAGGGAGCGGTCTTTGGCGGAGCTTTAGGGTTACTAGCCTGCTGCGATTACGTTTTCGCAGAAGAAGAAACTAAATTTTGCTTCAGTGAAGTTAAACTGGGTTTAGCCCCTGCTGTCATTTCAGATTTTATCTGTCAGAAAATTCCTGATGCGTTTGTAAGACCGTATATGATCAGTGGCGATGTGTTCACCGCTAAAAAAGCTGAACAGATCGGGCTTGTTCATAAAGTATATGATTCGAATTTAGATTTAGCTGAAGCTCTGAGAGGTTTCATGGGTAACGGCCAAGAAGCCATGCGTGAAACAAAACAGTTATTAAACCAACTTCAGAAAACAACGAATGTTGAAGACCGAAAAACGCTTTGCACTCATGTAATCGCAACCCGCCGTATGAGCAGCGAAGCACAAGAACGATTAAAGAAATTTTTAAATAAGTAAGGTAATAAAGATATGCGTCCTATTAAATCTGTAGCCATTGCCAATAGGGGAGAAGTCGCGGTCAGAATCATCCGCGCCTGTGAAGAGCTGGGCCTTGAAACCGTGCTTTTACATTCTGACGTTGATATCAACACACGCGCGTACCGTTTAGCGAAAAAGAAAATTTGTATCGGCCCTGCACCCACAGCGCAAAGTTATTTAAATATTCAAGCCAACATAGATGCGGCTTTAGCAGCCGGTGCAGATTCGATTCATCCGGGCTTTGGTTTCCTATCTGAGAACGCCGACTTCGCAGAACAATGTGAAAAAAACGGCCTGACTTTTATTGGGCCTTCCGCACAAGCGATCAGAACTCTTGGTGATAAAGTCTCTTTTAAAACAATGGCAAAGAAGGCGGGCTTACCGCTAATTCCGGGTTATGAAGGCGCTGATCAAAAAGTTGAAACATTATTAGCAGAAGCACAAAAGATCGGCTTCCCGGTCATTGTAAAAGCGGCAGCAGGCGGCGGTGGCCGCGGCATGAAGCTGATTAATGATAAATCACAGGCGAAGGATTTAATTGAATCTGCGCAGCGCGAAGCTTTATCTGCATTCGGCTCTGCAACTGTGTTTCTAGAAAAGTATCTGGGCCGTGCAAAGCACATTGAGTTTCAAATCTTCGGAGACGGTACAGGTAAGGTAATGCATTTATTTGACCGTGAATGCTCGGTTCAGCGCCGCCATCAAAAGATAATTGAAGAAGCAACGTCTCCGTCATTAACAGAAGATCTACGGCGTAAAATGGGCGAAGTGGCCTGCACCATTGCCACTTTAGGAAAATACAAAAACGCCGGCACCGTTGAATTTTTACTTCAAGACGGTGAATTCTATTTGTTAGAAGTAAACACGCGTCTGCAAGTGGAGCATCCCGTAACTGAAGAAGTGATGGGTGTTGATTTGGTTAAAATGCAAATCCTGACAGCGCAGGGTAACTTCGTTTTCCATCCGCAGGATATCCGTGTACCGCGCGGTCATTCTATTGAATGCCGTGTGTATGCTGAAGACCCTTATCAGGGCGGTATTCCTTCAACGGGTAAGATCGGTTACTTGGCTTGGCCTGAAGGCCCGCGCAGACGCTATGAATACGGTTTTGAATCTGAAGACACGATTACCTCTTACTACGACCCGATGATTGCAAAAGTTATCGTGTGGGATGAAACCCGTCCTCGCGCCATTGAAAAAATGATTCGTACTCTTAAAGACTCAACTGTTTTCGGTGTGCGTACTAATATTCCTTATTTAATCGAAATTTTAGATCACGAAGAATTCCGTTCTGGCAAAATGACAACTAGATTTATTGAAACGTATTTTGCCGAAGGCATAAAACAAAAAACCTCTGACGATCAAATTAAAAAGTGGGCTGGGGTTATCAGTAAACACGTGACTGAAACTCGCCAGGCCCCAGAGATGGGTCACCGAAGCGGGCCGCTTTCGCCGTGGTCAAGTTACTGGAGAGGTGTTTAATGAAACCATTAAATATTTCAATCGACGGAAAAGAACGCCAGGTCTTAGCACAAGTTGTAGAAGGCCAAATCTGGTTCAGACTCGATGGCGAGGTTTACAATTATTCGCTGCTTGATTTAAAACAGTCCGGCCACAAGAAAAGTAAATCAGGTGCAAAATCTCCTGATAAAATCACGGCCCCTATGCCGGGTAAAGTGACGAAGCTTTTTGTAAGTGACGGGCAAGAAGTTAAAAAAGGCGATTCACTGTTAGTGATGGAAGCCATGAAGATGGAATACACACTTAAAGCGGATGCGAACGGTACGGTAGAAAAAATCACTGCTAAAACCGGCGATCAGGTCACACTGGGGCAACTATTAGTGCAGCTTAAGCTGACAGAGAAGGCGTAAGCACATGTTAGGAATGAAGGGTGTCAAAATCGTCGAAGTGGGTTTGCGGGACGGTCTTCAAAACGAAACGACGAATCTTTCAGTCGAACAACGCTACGATTTATTTGAACGCTTAAGTGATGCCGGTATAAAAAATATCGAGATCGGAGCATTTGTGTCTCCGAAGTGGGTTCCGCAAATGGCGGTTTCTTCCGAATTGGCATCGATGATTGTTCCTGACTTAAAAAAATCGAAATCAAAAGTGAATGTTTCAACTCTGGTGCCGAATTTAGAAGGAATGCTTCAGGCGCTTGAAGCTGACATTCCTGAAATCGCGATCTTTGCGGCCTGTTCAGAAAGTTTTTCGAAAAAAAATATCAACTGTACAATTGACGAAAGCTTTAAACGCTTCGAACCGGTAATGAAACTGGCAAAAGAACATAAAGTCCGTGTGCGCGGCTATTTATCAACGTGCTTTGGCTGCCCATTTGAAGGAAAAGTTTCTGAAGCCAAAGTGGTGGCTATCGCAAAACGAATGTACAAGATGGGCGTTTATGAAATTTCCATCGGTGATACCATTGGTGTAGCAACTCCTGGCCAGGTAGAATCCTTATTTAAAAAACTAAAGAAGGCATTACCGGTTGCAAAACTGGCGGGCCATTTTCACGACACTCGCGGTACCGCTTTAGCAAACATTTTAGCAGCGTACAATGTGGGTGTCAGAACATTTGACTCAAGCATCGGTGGCTTGGGCGGCTGCCCATACGCACCGGGCGCTGCAGGCAATGTAGCGACTGAAGACGTGGTGTATTTGTTTGACGGAATGAAAGTTAAAACAGGCGTCGACTTAAATAAATTATTAGCGACGAATGCGTGGCTGCAACCGCAAATGGATCATGCACTCCCATCAAAGGTGGGCCGTGTAGGCAAAGCAAAACCAATCGGAAAAGTTTAAGACTGATAATCCGGCGAAAGTTTTTCGCCTTCCCAGTGAGACACGACTGTTGTCGCCACGCAGTTACCTAATAAGTTAACTGACGTACGCGCCATATCCATGAATTCATCTACACCCATAATCAACACAATTCCTTCAAGCGGTAAGCCGAAGGCCACTAAGGTTGCAGATAACACTACCAGTGAAGCACGCGGCACAGCCGCTACGCCCTTAGTTGTTAACATCAAAGATAACATCATGGCGATCTGTGTGCCGACGCTTAGCTCGACGCCTGCAGCTTGTGCCACGAAGACCGATGCGACTGCAAGATACAAAGTTGAACCGTCTAAGTTAAAGCTGTAACCCATCGGCAACACGAAGCTGGCCACTCTGTTCGATACGCCCATTTTTTCTAAAGACTTTAAAGCGTCAGGGTAAGCGGATTCACTAGAAGTTGTTGCAAACGCTAAAGTTAAAACCGGGCGCAGCTCTTTTAAGAACGGAATAATTTTTATCCGCGCCCACTTCAATGCCGGTAACAATACGGCTACAACAAAGACTGCCAATGCCAAATACAATGTCGCAACCATTTTGCCCATTGGTAACAAGACACCTAAACCGTGTTCTGCAACGGCTCCGGCCATGGCCGCACCCACACCGATTGGCGCTAAGTACATGATCAGCTCTGTGAACTTGAACATCACATGCGTTAAGCCTTCGCAGAAGTTGTAAACCGGTCTGCCTTTTTCGCCCGCCCACAATAAAGCTAAGCCAAAGATGATCGAAAATAAAACGATCTGCAGAACATCGCCTTTAACAACGGCCTCTGCCAAATTTGTTGGAAGCAAATGCTCAATAAAACCTGCAACAGTCATGTTGGCTTTTGTCGCAGGAACACTTGAAGCATCGATAGCCCCTAAGCTTAATCCGTCGCCCGGTCTTACGAAGTTTACAAAAAGTAATCCGATGACCAATGCAACAGTCGTTGCGATTTCAAACCATATGATCGAGCGCAAACCTAGACGGCCAAGGCCCTTAGCGCTGCCCGAAGAATTGATTCCACAAACAATCGATGAAAATATTAACGGTGCAATAATACATTTAACACCGTTCATGAAAACTGTTCGAAAAGGCTTTACCGCATGAGCGATATCAGGAAACCAAACCCCTAAAATTAAACCGATGATTAAAGAAGCGAAGATCCAAAAAGTTAACTGGCTAGATTTTTTTGATGAACTCATTCTTTCATTCTTGGGTTAGGTTGGGAAAAACGCAAGTTAAACCAGTCAGCGATCTGTTGTTTTCCGTTACCTACAGCCAGAACCGAAAGAACGGTCTCCATATGCGGAAGCGAAGAAAACTTCGTTTCAGCAGGCTTTCCAATGGCGTTGTAGTAATTGACCTGATCAACCGTTGGAACAGATTTATCGTTATTAGATAAATACATTCTTACGGTTTCAGGATTAATCATTTTAGCAAAATGTAACGGGTCGATTTCTAAATTATCATTTAAAAAAGCTTCG
>JAJFMT010000100.1 GCA_020696855.1 Pseudobdellovibrio sp. | reverse complement strand
GAGGCCTCAAGGCCACGGGTATCATATTTATTTTCTGCTTTATTGTCTTCGTGAGTTGCAATGTCGTAAGTGGCCTGCGCGGCGGTCAGTGCCAGCTCTAAGTTTTTAGTCAGTTCGGCTGTTAAAGCCTGAAATAAAAGGGCCTTTTTCATTGCGGAAACAGTAATACACGAATGAATCTGATACGCAAGCGGGCACAGAGCTTTTAAGCTAAATTATACTTTCCGCCTGAAATGGCGCTGAGCAATTTTATGATCTCTGCCAGATACACGTAGGATTTGTGTTTTGAGTCAGGTTTTATATAAGGCAAAATACGCGCCAGATGGACAGCCAGATGAAAGAATAACGATTCAGGTTTTAAACCTTTAAAGGCGTCACCTTTTAGGATCTGCTCGTTAGTATCTGTAAAATCGCGTACGGTGCCGATGCTATAGTTAAACGAGTTACTTCCGGTGAAATTAAAATTTACATTCTTAAACAGTTCGTATTTTACGATTGTTGACTGCAGAACCTTAGAGTACTCCTGCTCCTGGCTGATAAATTTGAAGTGAGGGTTTGGGTCTGTAAACGCAATGGCTTCTTCCATCACCAGCAAATTCGCAAGCGTAAGGTCGCCATGCCCGATGGAGTAAAGCTCTTCGTTCTCGATTGTGCTGATTGTTTTTATTACCGCGCTGTCATTTAAAAGAGACGGTAATCCTTTATAGGCAACACCATTTATGACGACTTCATTTGCCGAAGCTAAATCGTTAAACTGCGGATCTTTCTTTTTGGAACCTTCCAGATTTTTAAACAGCTTATCCTGAATATATTGAGCACGGTCCGCTTTGCTTATCTCCGGCGTCAGGTGGTCGAAGATATTGTTAAACTCTGCCAGAGCTGTGTTGATTTGTGCAGTCAGGTAAGGGCTGCTTTCGCGCAGAAGCTTTTCTGACAAAGTTTCAGAAGGTGACAGGTAATTCATGTCGTAAAAGTAAAAGTCCTGCAGTAATCCCTCATTCAGGACGTGAGGGCAGTAGATACGGTTTTTAAAGTCATTGAACCAGCGGGTTTGCTCTTTTAGCCGCTGACCGGCGTCGCCTGCGGCAAATTTTCTGACAAAAACCGCATTATCGCGGCTTTTAACTACCCAGGTTTCCGCACCTGAGCCGCCGGAAATATTTTTAATTGCAGTTAGATCTTTAAATAAGCCGTTTGTATTCAAAAAAATTTTCTCTTACGCAAATTTAGGGTACAATTTCTTATATCTCAGTTGGCATCGAAAGGGCAGTTTTTTTGGCAGGTCAAATCGACATTTTTATTCTAATGGCAGGAGTGGGAACACGGTTTCGCCGTGACGGCTATGATGTTCCAAAGCCATTAATTAAATTTAAAGAGCAGCCCCTGTTTGTATGGGCGATGAAATCTGTTAAAGAGCTCTTGCCGCAGGCGAATTTGCATCTTGTCATTTGTGCGGAGGACAACATTCAGGACAAAGTTGAATTAGCACTGACAAATCTTCCTGACCTGCGGTTGCACACAGTTCATATTATTGCCGTTCCTAAGCGAACCGCCGGCCCTCTGGATACCGCCGTGCAGGCAGTAAGGCAAACCGCAGTTCACGACCGCACGAAGCCCATAATCTTTTGCGACTGCGATCTTTATTTTGAGTCAACGAAGTGGATAGATGCGGTTAAGCAATTTATGAGCGGCCCGGCCAATGAAGACGCCCTTCTTGTTTCTTTTGAATCTGAAGCTGAAAAGTACTCTTTTGTAAAAATAGACGAGAGTGGGTACGCAGCAGAAGTGGCCGAAAAAAAAGTGATTTCAAAAAATGCGATCGCGGGTTTTTACGCCTTCAAAGAAGCTAAAACATTTTTACAAACCGGAAATAAAGTTTTAGATGGGTATGCTGCAGTCTCTAATGAGCATTTCATTTCGCAAGTATACAATGAGCTGATTCATTCAGGAAAAAAAGTGAAAGTATTCAAAGCAGATAAAGTCGTATCGCTTGGAACCCCTGAAGAGGTTGAGGCCTCCGGCAAACTGGACATTTAATTCTGTCGTGTGCCCTCTTAAACAAAAAACCGGCCATAAAGGCCGGCTTTAAGTAGCATCCGTGCTGATTTAATTAATTATTGATTGCCTGTGCCGGATTCAGAACCGGAAGTGCCGGTACCCATAGTTGAGTCACCGCTTGTGCTTTGCGTATTTACGCTGCCCGAGTTAGTTGTGTCAGTGCCTGAAGCTGATTGGCTGCTGCTAGGACCCTGATCGTATGCGCTTCCGTAAGAACGGCTTGTTGATTCAGAGCTTGATGACGAAGAATCAGCTGCTGAACCTGATGTTGTAGAGTCAGTCGTTGCTGAACCTTGAACATTAGAATCAGTTGCTGTTGATCCTGAAATACTTGTGCTGGACTCTGAAGTCGAAACGCTGGCATCGGTATCAGGATTTACACCTGTAGTTGTTCCTGAAACGCTCGCGCTTGAAGACGATGAGTCTAACGTCGTCGTATCAGCTGCTGTGGTTCGCTCTACCACCGTATCGCTTTGGCGGTCCTCATAAACGGTGTCGCGTCGTGTACATGACGTACATAGCGCGATGGCTAATAGTGATGAGGCGAAAACCCCACCGAACAGTTTGCCAGTACCATTTTTGCGATTATTAAAATTTGTAAAGTTCTTCATTTGCTCTCCTTGTCTGCTTGAGTGATTAATTTCCGCAAAATCCAGGTAATGCGGTGGAACTCTTTGTTATTTATAGGAGTTAGCATGATTCGCACCAAGGCCGGCCCCTGACACAACAAAAAAAATTTGTTTTGAACGCCCATTGACGAAAGTAAATTAAGCCCCATATTGAACACATGGACCAGGCTGACTTCAATCTCCCTGAAGGGTTTATCATTCGAAAAGTCCGCGCTAACTGGTTAACGCAGAAACCGCACCGGCAGGCCTTTGTGGTGGCGGCTGTATCGTTGATGACGTTGTTACTATCAAACTTCTTCTTCTGGCGTGGAGACTTCGGTCTGGACACGCTGATGACGGCCATTCCTAAAAATGTTTTTGAAGGGCATGAGTACTGGCGTCTTTGGTCTGCATTATTTTCTCACGCTGACATCAGCCACTTGCTATCGAACTCACTCTTGTTTTCAGTGTTTTCATTCTTTCTTTACGGTTACTTCGGAAGCTTTGTTTTCCCGGTAGCGGCGTTTTTCATTGGCGGGTTAATTAATATTATCGTTTTAAAAACGATGCCATGGCAGTCAGAGCTTCTGGGTGTTTCAGGGGTTGTCTACTGGATGGGTGCCGTGTGGTTAACGCTGTACTTTCTGCTTGAAACACGCGAGCGGCTTTCAAAACGCCTGATAAAAACAATAGGAATCGCATTAGTGTTGTTCATTCCTGAAACCTATCACCGGGATACCAGTTATCTGAGTCATTTTTTGGGTTTTATGTTCGGAATTCTGTTCGCGTTTCTCTATTACTGGAAAAAACGCAAAGAGTTTGAAAAGGCAGAAGTAGTAGAAATGATCGTGGATTAATAAGAGCGGTTTGGATTTCCGCTCTTATTGTTTGATAGAATTAATTCTGACGTCGTCCGGAATTGTCTGAGGCCTGTTGCTGGTCTTCTTTAGATTTTTGCTGATTGCCCCGTTGCGAAATATCGCTGAGAGTCTCTTCTACTTTTTTAGGAGAAACATTTGAAACCGCGATATCACCAAGTGCCACAATACCCACCAAGCGCTTTTCGCGGCTTAACACAGGAACGCGGCGAATTTGATTGTCGCCAAGATTTTTTGCGACTTCTTCTAATGTTTGGTCTTCGTAACAATACAAGACTTGCTTTGTCATACAATCGATAACTTTTGTTGAATTCGGGTCTTTACCTTCGCTAACGGCGCGAATCACGATGTCGCGGTCAGTTACCATTCCGATAAGTCTGTCGTTTTCAGCGATTGGCAGTGCGCCGAAGTCGCCATCACGCATTTTTTGAGCAGCTTCTTTGATTGTAGTTTCAGGCGAACCTAATTGCACGTCGCGGATCATACATTGTTTTACTAACATTTCTTTCTCCTTCGCAAATTTGTAAGAAAAATATTTTGCAGGAGAGTGGGAGTGCAAGTGAGAGGCCACAGAAAGATTAAGGGAAGTAAATGTAAATGGAACCTGAACTGTTAAAGCCGGCCCCGCCTGTGCCCGGCGCAGCAGTGCCGCCGTTGGTAAACTGCCTTTGATCTCCGGCTTCTCTGTAATTTGAAATACCAATTGTCGAGCCGCTAATATCGACAACTTCGCCGTAGTTGCTGTAAGTACCGCCTGAGGTCGCTGTGGTGTTATTATTAGAAGCTTTAAAATAATTCACCTGATTCCAGTTGTTACTGCTATCGCGCTGAAAAGCATATGCAGCGCCGGTTGAGGCGCAGGTAGTTCCTGAATCCGCAAGAGGGGTCACAGCATCAGTACAAGAAGATTCGCCTAAGGCACCGACGACTATCGTGGAACCCCATAAGGCTACCGAATATCCGAACCGTTGATAGTCTATGCGGTTCGATGATTTTAAGTAAGATTCAAAATTCCACGTGGTGCCTGTGCGTTTAAAGACATAAACTGCACCGGATTCTACCAAGCTATCATTTTCCACCGGCTGCAAACTGGCTGTTGCGTTGTTTTCATCTTCACCCATCGAGCTCACCACTAAGCGGTCTTCAAAAATATCAATCGACCATCCGAAGTAATCGCTTTGATCATTGTTCGGAGCTTTAACATAAGCCTGCTGCTTCCAGGTACCGGAAGTGTTTTCAAATACGTAAACGGCGCCATTCATCAGACCGCCGCCAGCGCCAAAACCATCATCAGGAAGAATTCGGTTATCCATACTGTCTTCGTAAATCGCCGATACGACCACCGTTTGGCTGGATATACTGACTTTTTCTCCGAATCTCATATTTGAGTTCACGCGCGGAGGTTTTACGTAAGCATCAAAGTTCCAATCGGTTCCTGTTCTTTTGAAAATGTAAGCGCCGCCAAAGGCCGTCGTGCCAGAGGCCACCATCGCAGTGGCTGGCGTAGTAAAAATTCCGGTATTTTTATCAGGCACCGTCGGTGCGCCCGCAACTAGAATATCGTTATCAATAGCTACTGAATACCCGAAAGAATTAATTAAACTTGGATTTGAATTGGGCGATTTTATGTATGATTGCTGCTTCCAGTTCGTGCCGTCATAAACGAAAACATACACGGCACCGATTTGCTGGCCTGAAGAGATACCGCTATCTCCAGTATCTGAATTCACTATTACCTGTGACGTACTTTGTTCTCTTGGCACACCGACAACAATTGTATTTTTGCTAATGGCAACCGCGCTACCGAATCTGTCACCGGCCGCGGGAGCTGCCGCTTTTAAGTAAGCTGTTTGGCGCCATACGCCCGAGTCATCCCGTTTGTAAACATAAGCGGCACCCGACTGAGAAAGCGTATTGTCGCTGGGAGCAGTGGCACCATTAAGCACACCTGTTTGGGATGACGATTCATTCGGCGCGCCAACCACCATAAAGTCCCCGTCGATTGCTATGGCACGGCCATATTCATCTGCCGCATCAGCATTATCCGCCTTACCGTATGCTTGCTGCTTCCATAATGGAGAATTCGTAACAGAGTACGTTTCTGTTCTCCATGTTCCAAAGTTTCCTGCGCGATCAATCGCTCTGACTTGAAATGCATAGTTAGTTTCAATGAATGATCCTACTGTAAAATAGTATTTATTAAGACCGACATTAATCCATGCGCCAGCATCGATTCTGACTTCATAGTGATCAACTCCACTATTGTCGTCAGTTGAATCAAGCCAAGTAAATAATGGTGAATAAAAAAGTGAAGTACCGTAAGACTGATCCAGCATCGCAGGAATTGAAGGCGGGTTTGTATCCAGATTGTACGCAAACGAAACTCCGGCGTTTGTCGAGCATGGTCCGATATTTCCGGCTGCATCTGTAATTTGAACGGTTACTAAATTATTGTTTCCTTCTGTCATGGCCGTTGATGGAGTAACCACTATTGAAGTGCCCGATGCTGTTCCGCGACCAATTGAATTCATACAAGGGGTGGGGCCTCTAAAGATTTCGACCGTATCACCCACTGTCGTGCCGCTTACAGTAACAGGAGGTCTACTAAGGTTACCCACAGAAGCATAAAGGCTAATGGCCGTAGCCGCTGATGGAATGCTCGTATCAACTGTCCAGGTTTTTTCAGTTGGATTTGCTTGAATAAATCCATCAGAAGTTTTTCCGATCACACAAAGCCTGTAATTGTCTTCTGCTAAGCCTGTAGCACTAATTGAAGCAGAAATCGGATGGAAAGTACTGTAACTTTGGCCTGCGCATGTGATGCCGTTCGTGATTGCATACTGATATTCAGAAACATTGTATCCACCGACTGTAACGGCAATGCTTGTTTGACTTGTGCTTCCATTTGGAAGGCCGGTAACATCTGCTGTAATCAAAGTTTCACTCGCGAAAGCTTTCGGCAAGCAATCTTCAAATACGAAAGCCGGTGCAGTTGTCAAATCAGTGGGAACAGTAAAATCAACTCTGTCTTCTCCCGGCGCAATGTCTTTAACAACTTTTCCGAGGTAGACGGGTGGTGAAAACTTTCCTACGGGGAATGCGCCGCCTGTTTCTGGCAGAGCCACACAAGAGGCCAAATCAGTTGTTTCAAATCCAACTAGCGCAATCTCTCGGCCGTCTCCCGATGGAATTTCAATTTCAGAAACTGTATTTGCAGGAAAACCGCCGAAAAATAGATCGGCCTTTCCTGCATCACTTGAAGTCCTGTTACAGGAAATAGGTTGAGATCCCTCAGGCAGTGTCACTGCGATAACGTAACAATTGATTCGGTTGCCTTGAGTCGGTGCCGGCAGTTGCCATTTGGTTGCTAAAGCGCCGACCATAGAAGAATGGGCAGTTACCTTCGACGCCTCTGAAGACGCAGCTGGAAATTGAATTGTAACTTTTGATTTATCAGAAACCGCTCGTGTACACGAAGACATAGCAATCGCTATGATTGTTAGTAAGAGGATCGGTCCCGCAGACGTGAGCATGCTAATTTATCGGACGTTTCCTTAGAAATCTTCATTCAATTCGCCGTACTGATTTGAGATTTGGAACAAGGGCGCCCAGCTTGCAATTTAATTCGTTTTGAGCCAGGCTTTTGAAAATTCTTCCCGTCTAATTTAAATACAGTCGCTTGAGATAACAGTCTTCTGTATAACTCAGATCTATAAATTGCCGGGGGGCCAATGAAGAAGATTCTTTTTTTAAGTGTAATCGCATTTTCGTTAAACGTATTCGCCGTTGAAATTCCAGAATTTATGGTAGGCAACTGGGATGAAGCTTCACGCAATGACGAAAGAGATAAGTTAACAATCAAGCAGACACTCGTATTCGGACAGCCGGATCCTTACGTTTATACGTTAGTAATGGATCAATCTCGTCAGGTCGGCAGAGAAGGCGATGCTGATGTGCCTTATGAAACTTTATGCCGCTATCGCTATGAAGCCACTGCTACCGGCTTTCAGCAAGCCAGTGAAGCTGAACGCAACCGCTTCATCGACGCAGGTAAAAAGCCACCGACATATTCTTTAAATTACCAGGTTTCAAAAGTCCGTTTATTGCCGGCACTTTTCAATTCACCTAACTGTGGAAAATACATTGAGCGCGAAAACATCGCAGCTGCTGCAGGCGAACTGCAATTTACCTGGTATTTTACAGACATGATGGACGATGTTCTGATCGATCCTTGGTACGGAACTGTATTTATTAAAAGATAAGAATTATTTAAGGGG
>JAJFMT010000099.1 GCA_020696855.1 Pseudobdellovibrio sp. | reverse complement strand
ATCGGTGTCAGCCGTTATCTGATACGGCCGGCTTTCAGAATGATCGCCAACATGCGCTCGCGTGATTTATTTTCTGCCGTTACTTTGTTTATTGTTCTGGGTGTCGCCGCATTAATGCAGGCGGTAGGTTTATCTGCGGCACTGGGTACCTTTATTGCCGGTGTTCTGCTGGCTGATTCCGAATACAGAAATGAGCTGGAAGCAAACCTTGAGCCGTTCAAAGCCCTGCTGCTGGGTTTATTCTTTATCGCTGTCGGTATGGGTGTTGATTTGCATCTGCTTGTAGAAAAACCGGCGCTCGTCATCGCACTTACTCTTGGCTACCTGGCGCTTAAAACCGTGATTATCTATTTTGTCGGACGATTGTTTAAACTGAATCATAATAATTCTAAGCTGATGTCAGTCACGATTTCACAAGGCGGGGAATTCGCATTCGTGATTTTAGGAATGGCGCTTCAGATGGCGCTTGTCGACTCAGAAACTCTGAAGCTTCTAACACTTGTGATTACGGCTTCGATGGCGTTAAGCCCGGTGATGAGTCTTGCAGTTGAACGTTATACGAAATTCTGCGAAACAAATCCTGAACCGCAATTTGATAAAATCGACGGTGAAGAGCCTGAGGTCATTATTGCGGGCTTTGGCCGCTTCGGTCAGATTTTTGCCCGTATTCTTCGTGCGCAAGGCATTCCGTTCGTCGCAGTCGATCACGATGCCGATCAGATTGAGCTTGTCAGAAGATTCGGAAACAAAGTTTATTACGGTGATGTTTCAAGACCGGATATTCTGGAATCTGCCGGTGCGGCAAAAGCCAAATATTTAATTTTAGCCATCGACGACGTGCAAACGTCGGTAAAAACAGCCGAGATCATCAGGCACAGTTACCCGAACCTGAAAATCTTTGCGCGCGCCAGAAACCGCGGGCACGTCTACGATTTAAAAGCGTTAGGTGTTAAAGAAATTAAACGTGAAACTTTCGATTCCAGCGTCTATTTTACAAGAGATCTGCTTGTCGACATGGGATTTAAAAAAGACCTGGCTGACCGAATCGTAGAAAAGTTTATTGTTCACGACGAGATCATGTTAGAGAAGCAATTTCAGGTGCGTGACGATGCTCCGTCCATGTTATCGGTATCTCAGCAGGGTGTTGAGCAGCTGGCGCAGGTTCTCAGTGAAGAAAGTATGAAATCAAATATTTAAGGGAGATTTTATGGCTCAGTACGTAGATGGTTATGTGATTCCGATTAAGAAAAGCAAGTTGCCCGCTTACAAACGAATGGCAAAGCTGGGCTGTAAAACCTGGATGAAGCACGGTGCCCTTAGCTATTACGAATGCGTGGGCGATGATTTTGTTCCGTACGGGCTGGGTTTTAAAAAGTTATGCAAGCTGAAGCCGGATGAAACCTTTGTTTTTGCGTTTGTGATTTTTAAATCTAAAAAACACCGCGATCAGGTTAATAAGAAAGTTTTTGCCGAAATGGATGCGACAGCCAGCAAATGGGAAATGCCTTTTGATATGAAACGCTTTTCGATTGCCGGCTGTAATGTGCTGGTAAAGGGATAAGTTAAAAATTTAGTTTTTATTTGTGAATTCAGATTCGCAGGTTTTTATGCTTTGTGGTTTTCAGCTTCAAGGCTTTTACCAATTGCTTTAGCGCCACCTGATTCTGTGCTTTTGTGTTCGAAGCGATGCAGTCTTCAGGAACAATCACTTCGTAGCCCCTAACGTGGCCTTCATGGGCTGTAAACAGCACGCAGATATCCCCTGCGATTCCGGTCATCACCAGCTTTTTAATCTTTAAATCTTCAAGTAAAAGCCCCAGCGGGGTTGCGTAAAAGCCGGAATGACGGGGTTTAAGAATAAAATAATCCTTTTCAGTCGGTTTCAGTAGGTTCGCAAGCTCGGCACCTTTCATGCCGGGGGCGCTGCATTTATCGTAAACTATGTTCCAGTCGGACAGCCATTCATCGAAATTGTCATTCACGTAAATGACAGGCAAACGGCGGCGGTAGAATTTCTCTTTCAGTTTTGCAATATTTTTTGCGGCAGGCACTGCGAACTTCAGGAGGCCATCGGCCTCCGGAAATTCGAGTGTGTTAATCATATCAATAATAAGTAACGCAGACTTTTTGCCCGGCATTAGCTTTTAATTTTAGGAAACTCTAAGACCACTTTGTCTTTTTCAGCTGTCATTTTCATTTTATGCTGATCTACATTCTGCGGAAGCGGAAAAGTACGCTGAAAGCCTGATTTTGATAAACCCTGGCCTGAAGCGTTCGTTGTATTGTATTCACTGCGCTTTTCCTGCAGGCCGGTAATCGTAATATAGCCGTCTTTTACATCGGTATTCACTGAAGTCGAATCCAGATCTTTGATTTTTACGTCATAAAATACTGAATTCGCATCTTCGCGAGTGGCGATGTCCTGTAGGGTGCCGCCGTTGGTGGTGGCTTTGTACTCGCCGGAAATACCATTGGCTTTTTTGTTGGCGTGATTTTTTCTGAACTCTGAAAAATTGTTGCGCATCTTTTTCATGTTTTCAGCCGCGTTACCGAAGAACGAATCAAATCGTTCATCAGAAGCGGTTTCACGCTGTGTTTTACTTGGTGTATCGGTAGAGGCTACAGCTTGCGGTGCCACGATTGCAAAAGTCGTTGCGACAACAGCGCTGAGGCCCAGCTTCTTAATTCGTTTATTTCTTTTTTTTACTTCCATATGTTCCACTTTATCTTAACCTTTCTTTCTTGCAGCAGCGTGCGCCAGTCTAAAAACAAGAAGATGAGAACGAAGAACAGGGCAGCGGCCATTATTAAAATACTTTTAGGGCTTAGCGACTCTTTGAATATTTCGTCAAAGTGGTCGACCACATATTTTCCGGAAAACAGCAGCACGTAATCGCTGATCAGCTTTCCAAGGAAAAAAGCCGGTATGAGGTATCTTCGCTTTACCTTTGCAAGACCTGCGGCTGTAAACAGTGCAGTCGTCGACAACGGCAAAACGGAATATAAAAAGACAAAGAACAAAGTTGCGGGTCCCTTTTGCGAAATCTTCTTTCCGACAAACTCCAGATCTTCTTTTTTGTCTCTGGCTATCGTTTTGTCTTTGATCCACGGAACTATGTAAGTCATGTAGATCATCCGGCCGGCCACTGAGCCCAGGGCACCGACAACCGCTACCAGTGGAGCCTGTAGCTGAAACTTCATCATCAGAAACAGCATGAGCATCCACGCCGGCGGTGCAAAAACCGGAATACAATCAACTGCCAAAGACCCTATAAAAACCAAGAGATACGGAATCATTACAGGTCCCACATGAAGCGGCGTTTTCATTTGCGCCGCTTGCCATTATTGATTTTAGCCATTTGAGACAGGGCGATACAGAGAACATTGGGCTATTTAAGTTTTTTCAACGTTAAGAAGTTTGGCTCATTGCAGAGAGAACAAGTCACAGTTTACTATTTGGAAAATAAAAAAGGGCGGTGGTGAGTCGCCCGAATGTTACGAGATTTTAATTTAGATTATTTTTATTTGCTAACCTTCGCTTCAGTAGAATTATTAGTCTTCCCCTCGGCAAACCTTAGCTGCTGATTCGCCGCCGCGCCATTTGTTGTCTTCGTAGCAGGTGTCTTCAACGTTTTTACAAAGTGGGCCTGCGGTAGTTCCGCCTCGCCATTTGTTGTCTTCATAGCAGGCGTCGCCGGTTGATTTACATAAACCCGCAGCGGTCTCGCCACCGCGCCACTTATTGTCGTTATAACAGATGTCTGTCACATGAGAGCACATCGGTCCCGCTGAAGACCCGCGCCATTTGTTATCTTCATAGCAGGCATTTTCTTCCGGAGAATTGCCGTTACCGCCATTACCATCTTTGCAGAATTCTGCGGCTGATGAACCGCCACGCCATTTGTTTTCGTTATAGCACGTGTTATCTACACCGGCGCACATCGGGCCTGCGGTAGATCCGCCTCTCCATTTGTTGTCTTCGTAACAGGCATCGCCGGTATAACGGCAAATTTCTCCTGCGGATTCGCCACCGCGCCACTTGTTGTCGTTGTAGCAAACATCAGTTACGCCAACACAAATGCGGCCGGCGGCAGAGCCTCCACGCCATTTATTATCTTCGTAACAGGCTGTTCCTGCTTTGGCAGTTAATGTGGAAAGCATTAAGGCAAATACAATTGAAAACGTTCTCATTTTGTCTCCGGTTTTTTGGTTTATTTGTACGACGGGCTTAAAAGCAACCCGCGGGCCAGGACAAAAGGAAACTGAAAGTGTGGATAACCCGGGGGATTTCGCCGTTTTACGATGGCCCTTCTCTTGCTTTTGCAGTGGTGACTATTGAAATGGGGCCACTATGAGATCGTTTTTGAGAACAGCTTTCCTTTTAACATTTTTTTTCAGTTCAGCTGTATTGGCATCGCTGGATGACTTGGTTCTTTGCCATAACCGCACGTCTGACGGCGGTACGCCTCAATCCTGGTCTACGCTTTGTGTGGATTCTGGTTATTACTCTGCAGACAGTCTTCATCAAATGGCAGTCAGCAAAAACATCAGCCTCATTATTCAAACGACTTATTACTCAAGCGATTCTTTAGTGCAGGTCGCACGCAGCGGCCGCATGACGTTGTTTGATACTTCAAATTACTACAGCTCTGACACACTTGTATCCATTGGGAATGCGGGCGGAAGAATTCTGATCAACACCAGCTACTACAGCTCAGACACCTTGGTGCGCGTGGCGCGAACGAAGGGAAGCCTGATTTTAGCCAATGAAGATAATTATTATTCCAGCGATACTTTAGCCGGCATCACTCGCGCGGGCGGTAAAGTTTTAATTACATCGAATTATTACTCTTCAGATACATTAGCGAATATGGGTAAGGGGCTTATTCTTGTAACGAGCAACTACTACTCGTCAGACAGCTTAGTGAATATCGCAAGAAGAGGCGGGCGGGTCGCAATTGAAGGCACGTATTATTCTTCAGATACGCTTGTGAATATTGCCAGAGCAAAAGGATTAGTGCTGTTGGTTAACGAGGGCTATTATTCTTCAGATACTTTGAAAACAATTGCCCGCGCCGGCGGTAAAATGATTATCAATACTGATTATTATTCGTCAGATCTGGTCCGTGAAATCAGCGCCATGGGCGGTATCGCTGGGTCTATCTGGGATTAACGACAGACTTTCATGGCGCGCAATCGTAAATAAATTAGTGCGCCATTTCCGGCTGCAGCATTGCCAGCTTCTGGCTGATCGCTGATAAACTTTGGCTCAGTGAATCTGCATTTTGCTCTAACACTTTCATGCGGCCAACGCGCGCTTCATCTTTTAAAACATTAGCTTCATCTATCAGGGGCTGCAATTGATGACGTAACTTTGCCATACGGCCGTTCACAACTTCTTTTTCTTCAGGTGAATACTCTTCGCCTTCCGGTTTACGTAGCATTTTCAGTTCTTCATTGAGCTCGGCCACTTTGGCTGTAAGTTTTTGAAACGCTACCATCTTGTCTTCTTGAGTGGATTGTTTTGACTGCAGCTCTTCAGCTTTTAAAGCAACGATGCGGCCGTTTTCTTCAGCGCGCATGCGAGCTTCTTCAAGACGAGCAGCTAACTCAACGATTTCGGTTGAAACTGCTGTAGCCGATTCAGAAAAACGCGCCATTAACTGGCGGGCCTGATTCATATCGAAGTCGGTTTTAAGGTCCATTTCCTGAATGCGTGAACTTAAGCGTTCAAGGTCAGAAAAGTGGGTATCAAGGTTTAAAACGGATTTTACTAATGGCGACTGGTTTTTTAATTTTTCATTCATGCGGCCGTTAATAACACAGCGCCTACATGAATGAACACAAGAACAGACCGGCCTTAAGGATTCTTAACATTGAAAAGTAACTGTCATTTTTGCGGTCCGGAATTCGGTTCGCTAAAGGCGTATATGCTCTTTTAAAGGAACCATCGCGAAATTTTTTCACGGCCCAAATGTAAGTTGGAATCAAAAATAGCGGCCCCAGATGGTTTACTTCCAGGCCGGTTTGCCGGTTGCCAGTTTGACTTCACCGGACCGTCTCAACATAATTTAATGAAAGCTGAGGTCGGCATCATATGAAAACTTTAAAAGTCATCTTTGTATTTCTGGTTATTTTAATTTTATTCGGGCTTTATCTTCCGAAACACTTAAACCCGCATTTTGCGATGTCACGCTCCATTAAGATCAAAGCGCCGGTTTCTGAAGTTTTTAAAAGACTTCCGGATTTAAATGAATACAACAAATGGAATCCGTTTGCCGATAGCAAACAGCAGTCAGAAGTGACTGGCACTGGCCTGAACTCGTCATTATCGTGGAAGGGCGGCGATTCAGGTGAAGGCAAAATGACAATCGTGCAGATTGAGCAGAATCACAAAATTAAGATTAACATGGAATTTTATAAGCCAATGAAGGGCGAAGGTGTCGTTTGGTGGATCGTCGTACCCACACCGGATGGAAACTCAGAGCTGAAATGGACATTCGATCAGGATTTGCCTTACTTCAGCCGCTACTTCGGGCTATTCATGGACAAAATGATGGGTAAGCATTTTGAAAAAGGTCTCATGACATATAAAACTCTTGTAGAAACGTCCAAGTAGGACTGATGAGTTTGAATTACAATGACGTTTTATTTTTCTGGTTTGAGCAAATTGATTCCTCTTACTGGTTTAAAAAAGACGAACATTTTGATGCTCAGGTGCGTGCGCGATTTTTAAATTTTTATAAAGCCATCTGCAGAGGCGAAACGGCGCACTGGCGCGCAACGCCCGAGGGCCGGCTTGCAGAGATTATTGTTCTGGATCAATTTTCGCGAAATATGTTCCGCGGAACAGCGCAGTCATTCGAAGGAGACGAGCTGGCGCTTAAGCTTGCGAAAGAAGCGGTGGCCGCAGGTGATGACAAAAAGCTTCCGGTTCAGCAACGAGGATTTTTATACATGCCATATATGCACAGTGAAGACAAAGCTGTGCATGAAGAAGCGGTGAAGCTTTTTAATCAGCCGGGATTAGAAAATAATTTAAAGTTTGAGTATTTACACAAGAAGATCATCGACCGGTTCGGGCGATACCCGCACCGTAATGAAGTTTTAGGACGAGAATCAACGAAAGAAGAGCTGGAGTTTTTGAAAACCGCCGGCTCTTCGTTTTAATTCTTAAGATTACGGATTAGCAGGCATCTTTGGCTTTAATTTTAAAACCAGAATTTTACAGCTTTCAACATTTTGCAGTTCGATTTGGTTAGCAACGATTGTTGCCATTGAAAAGAACGCAGCAGGCGCCTGCGACATTTCGTTGCGGCAGTTTTTTCTGGCAACCGGCATTACAGGCTGAACCACTTTCATACTGGTACCGTTTGTTGTTCCTGAAGCAACTGTTAAAACAGAATAAAAGTCAGCGTAGTTGCAACCGGCTTCATCCTTCTTTTTGAAAGCTAAAAGCGCTTGTGAATCAAGTATGGCAACGGATTCGTCTTTTACGGCAACGGCCGCGCTGTCGTCGCATTTTTTACTTTCGATTTCCTGCCATTCAACGGCAGCGGCGAAAGTGTTGATTGAAAAGATCGTAGCTATCGCGGAAATAATTAAATTTTTCATTTTGTTTCCTTTATTTAGATTTCTAAGTTTCACAAAATGTGCCCCATGAGGTCAGCTATAGCCTCTTAGGCTGTTTAGAGCCTTTTCGGAGGACGTTTTGCGCCTGCCAATGTCTCATTGCGAGACGCGGATCTTCATTCGTAAACCGGAGATATTTTAAGGGCCATTTTGTTATTAGCCAGGCAAGGAAAATGAAGACTGATAGTAGTGAACTGAAGAAGACTCATGGAGGTTTGTATGAAGTCTGTCAAATTGCCGGTGCCTTTCAAAATCGGAGAAAAAATCAAATGGAAGTGGATGGG
>JAJFMT010000020.1 GCA_020696855.1 Pseudobdellovibrio sp. | reverse complement strand
CCGTGACCAGTTGAATCGGCTACGTTATTGGTTTTGTCGCGGAAGTTAAAGCCGGAATGATCATCGACGTAACCATTACTATCATCATCAACACCGTTAGAGCGCTTGTCGTTTCCGTTACTGTCGACGCCATTCTCTCCGGGGTTTTGCCAGATAGCATCTGCTCCCTGAAAAGCTTTGTGATAGATATCAACGCCTGAATCGATCACGGCAACAATTTGACGTGGTCTCGACATCATATCAATCGGCCGCAGATTAGCGCGAAGATCGATAAGTTTTGCGTTGAAGGCATCTGATGAGATAACTTTTTTCAGAGGATCAATGGACCCGATGGAATCAACCGCAGATTGGGTTACGCCTTCATCTGGAATCGCATTGAAAATATAATTGGGCTCTGCGTATTCGATCATTCCGCCGATTTCACTGGCCATTAATTTAGCTTTTAACTCTTCCGGCGTTGATGGGCCGCTCCAGCCCCAGAGACTCATATTGTTGTCGTTCCATGCCGCCATCGCTGTCGGGTCAGATTCATTCAGATTAACAAGACCGCTGGCCGCCGCCATATCTACCATTTCAGCGTGGCCTTCGCTGTTTTTCATTTTTACTATGAGTTCTTTATCTGCATGTTCTAATGGAACTGAGAGTTTTCCCAGGCTGGCCGCTTCGATCTGGCTTGAAGCTACTTTTCCACAGTTCTGAAAGGCGATTAAAACAATAAGCGACGCTAGCGAAATAACTGCGGCCATTTGCTTCTTCACACTTTCCCCCTGGAAATTGGTTATCTTATTTTTCGGTCTTATTTTAGACGTACTTAAGAGCTAATATGAGACGTCTCTGTATGTAACAAAAATGCCGGGAATTCCCGGCATTTTTTGTGGCACGAATAAATTTTCTTGCTATTTGAAGAACGTGATTATCCGGCTGGCTGACCGGCTGACTAGCCGGCTTTCTTCCACTTCGGAGCATACTCAAACTGAGAGTTGATCTCCTGCAGACGCCCCTCTTTCGAGATGTCGTGCTTCTTGTGATCTTGATAGATCTCTTTCACTTTCAAAAACTGTTTTTCAAGTTTGTCAGTCATAAGATCAACCGCTACATAAATGTCTGTCGAGCTGGCTGTAGCTTTGAAAAATTTCTGCTTGGTATGGAGAGATACTTCACAGACATATTCATGCTGATTCTTAAAGTAATAGACGTTGCAGCGTCCATCCTTAAGCAAAAACTGCCCAATACTATCAAGCTTCGAATCCGTATAATTCACCAGTGACTCAGAATAATCGAGATGCTTGAACGTATAATTCGATTTCATTATTTCTCCTTCAGGCGCCTATCGTAAGGCCCTATTCGCTGGAACCCGTAATTGAGCTCGTGTCTTACTAGATTTATCGGCCTGGGCTAGACCAAAGATAAGGTACTTTTAGGGTCTGAAAAAAATAAATATTTCTCACAATGAGAATATGGACGATGAAAATGTAGAATGTTGTGACACTCGCGTTTCAACAAGAGAAGTGAATAAGAATTATTTTTAAACGGTATAAGTTCCGCACTGAAATTAGAGTGTTTTCTCTAATTCTTTTTTTTAGTATTGAATGAGAGATTTCACCGGTTCATTTTTAAATTTCATGTCATTCAAAAATGTCAGGTTGATCAGCACTAAGATATCTTCTACATGATAGCCTGCGCGTTCACAAAGCTCAACTGAGGCACGCAGAGTTCCGCCGGTAGCAAGAACGTCATCACAGATCACGACTCGCGCAGGAGACGCGGCAGGAGCCATTTCCAGAGTGGCTTCACCGTATTCTAATTTATATGATTTTTTGTGAACGGGGGGCGGAAGCTTTCCTGCTTTTCTAAGCGGGGCAAAACCTTTATTAAACTTCGCAGCCATTTGTGCGGCAAAAATAAATCCGCGTGATTCGATGCCGACAAAAAGGTCGACTTTATTTAAATCTACCAGTTTAGAAAAATCATGAGCCATGCTTGAGAATGCTTCCGGGTTCTGCAGTAACGGAGAAACATCACGGAACAATACGCCTTTAATAGGAAAATCCTGAACGTCTCTAATGAGTTCTTTGTAATTTAATGTAGGCATGGAAAAGCACCTGTTAGAAATACTTCTTGCGCTGGCTCGAAGGTAAAATTTTAAGAACATCGCGGTATTTTGCCACTGTTCTTCTTGCTATATCTATACCTTCATTTTTAAGCAAATCAACGAGCTTTTGGTCGGATAATGGCTTTTTAGGATCTTCTTTTGCCACTAACTCTTTTAATTTCATTTTAACGGATTCTGATGCCAGATCTTCTCCGCCTGAAGAAGAGCTGATACCCGAATTGAAGAAGTACTTCAGCTCATAAATACCTTGCGGTGTATGAACATATTTAGCTGTAGTTACACGACTGACCGTCGACTCATGCATTCCGATGTCGTTCGCGATATCTCTTAATACCATCGGTTTTAAGAAGGCTGCGCCCTTTTCAAAAAACTCGCGCTGATGCTTAACAATACTTTCTGTCACTTTATAAACTGTTCTTTGGCGCTGATGAATGGATTTAATCAGCCATACCGCAGATTTCAGTTTTTCCTGAATGTATTCAGTCGCTTTTTGATCGCCGCTAGGATTCGCGCCGCCTTTAAGCATGTTTTTGTAGTAGTTTGAAATTTTTAATTTTGGTAAGCCGTCTTCATTCAGCGAAACAACATAATCGTCACCGACTTTGTAAACGTAAACGTCAGGAGTTACGTACTGAGTATCCGCACCTGCGTAACCACGACCTGGCTTAGGCTCCATGGCGTAAATGATTTTACAGATTTCGATCACTTCTTCTAAAGTTTTATTAAGGCCTTTGGCAATGGCTTCGTAATTCTTTTTTTCTAAATCTTTTAAGTGATGATTTAATAAACCCACCAAGTCGTTTGTGTCTTCTTCTAAAAGTTTGGCCTGAATAAGCAAACACTCTCTTAGGTCACGCGCACCTACACCCGGCGGATCAAACTCGTGGATCAGACTTAATGCATCTTCAAGATCTTCCAGTTCGATTTTTTCTTCTTCAGAAATCTGCTGCAGAGGAATTTTCAAATAACCATCGTCATCGATGTGCGCGATGATGGCATCTGCTGCCTTTTCTTCTTTTTCACCGAATCCGGTCATTTTAACTTGCCAGTAAAGGTGATCATGCAAAGTTTGCGTTGTCGAAATTATGTTTTCGTAATTCATAATTTCTTCGTTGCCATGCGAAGCTTCGCGAGGAGCCTTATGCTGAGTTTCTAAATAAGATTCCCACTCGAATTCGTCTTGCTTCTGAGGATCCTGAACGCTGTCAGTTGTGCCTTCGGGCTTTACTGACTCGGCATTTTCGCCTGTTGCCTCAGCCGCTTCTTTGGTGCGCTGGAAGTCTTCTTCGCGCAGAACTTCGGCTTCTTCTAAAATTGGATTTTCTTCTAATTCATTTCGGACCTGGGATTCAAGCTCAAGACGCGACATTTGCAAAAGTTTGATCGCCTGCTGCAGCTGCGGCGTGATGACCAAATTTTGGCTGAGATTCATTGTCTGTCTTAATGCCATTTTACTTTTAAACCCCTCTTATAAACGGAAGTTCTCACCTAAGTAGAACTTCTTCGCCAGGTCTGAATTCGCAATTTCTTCAGACGTTCCGGTAACCTGGATTTGCCCGTCCTTCAATATATAAGCATAATCGCAAATACCTAAAGTCTCACGCACGTTGTGATCGGTAATCAAAACTCCTATACCTTTGGCCTTGAGCTCCCGGATAATGTTTTGAATATCCGCAACGGCTATAGGATCAATACCCGCAAACGGCTCATCCAGCAATATAAAATGCGGATTACCAGCCAATGCCCTGGCAATCTCAACGCGCCGTCTTTCGCCTCCTGAGAGCGCAAAACCCTTCGAATGACGAATGTGATTCACACGAAAGTCCTGTAGCAATGTCTCGAGTTTTTCGCGGCCTTCCTGCGAATTATATCCATGTGCTTCTAAGGCCACGAGAATGTTTTCTTCAACAGTCAGCTTACGAAAAATGCTGGGTTCCTGAGCGAGGTAACTGAGACCGGAACGGGCCCGTTTATACATAGGATACTGAGTTATATTAAGATCATTTAACAAAATGGTGCCCTGATCGGGAGTCACAAGCCCAACCACCATATAAAATGAAGTGGTTTTTCCTGCACCGTTAGGTCCTAGAAGTCCAACAACCTGGCCGCTTTCAATTTGAAAACTGGCGTCTTTCACAACTTGGCGTCCGCCGTATTGCTTCGAAATATTTTTAATTACAAGCTGACTTTTCTTTTGGTCCAACGTGAATCCTAATTGTTACTTTTTGTTGTCTTTGTTGATCTTAACTTTTTTTCCGCCTTCGAGAAAGACTATTTCGTGGCCTTTGATTTCATCTTCACCTTGCACGACTTTCGGCTGCCCGCGCATTGTCATTTTATTTTCTGCTAAATCAAAAGTCAGCTCTTCGCAATACCCCTTTTTATCGGCATCTGAAAATTCAACTTTATTGCTTAAAATAATTCGTTCGATTAATTTTTTCGATTTTGAATACTGAAAAACCGCTTTTGGCGCTTTAACAAGAGTTGTTCCGAGCCTCATGACAACGCTTCCTGAAAACGAAGCTTCCTGATCGCTGTTCGAAAAATCGGCGCGGCCTGAAGTTAAGTGAAACATCTTTCCTGAAATCGTTTTGGTGGCCACAATTTTTTCAAGGATGGACATTTTATTTTTAACCATGTCGACGAGAAGTTTTTCACCGGTAAGATGAAACCCCGGGCCGCTGTTATCTGCAGGCCCTGACATAATAACCGGGTCTGCACTGGTCATGATTTTTTGATTTGCAATGTAGCGGACGGTATCCGTTTTGAAAGAATAGCCATTGGCACTGGATGTGGTGGCGTTTCCGCGAATCCACATGTCTTTTGATTTTCCGTCAATCTCTCCTACGTCACCTGTTACTGTATAACTTGGAAGATTGTTACTGAAGAATTTTACTTTTACGCTTTTTAAAATCCATTGCCCGTCGGCTCTTCCAACGGCTTCGTTTCCGAATAGCTCCCAGCCTTTTTGATGCTCGTCGTTTTCAACCAGGTGAAAACCCTGCATTTTTTGTTCGACGGTGTTCCCTGCTTCTTCATTTACAGGAAGGTTAGAACTGGGATCAACGAAATCCACCGCATCCTTTTCAAGGAGTTGCGGCGACATCACTATAATTTCGACGAAAATAACGACGGTAATAAGAAAGACGAAGATCGAAGATCTACTTAGTCTCAGTTTCGACAGCCATGTCATTTGCTTCAAGATCTTTTGCTACAGCAAAGTTGATTGGCCCGCCACCCGCTTCATAGATGGAATACATAATTTTCTTAAGCGTTAAGTAATCAATCTGTTTATCGGCCTGAATTGTAACTTTTCTCCAGGCTTCAGGATCTTCCTCTTCTTTACCGAGAGTTTTATCCACAACTTTGCTGAGTTTGCTTTGTAATTTTTGTTCTTGGTCAGCTTTTGCTTTTAAGAGCATATCTCTGGTTTGATCACGTAGATTCGGAATCACCCAGTCAGTCGCTTGTTTTACTTCTTCAAATGTAGCCACTGGAGTTCTGTCTAACAGAACTTCTTTTGCCGTTACTGTCACAACAACCGATGGCTTCAATTCTAAAACACGGTTCGCTTTTGGGAGAACAACATCTTTCGGAATATAAAGAATTTCGCCTGTTGTATTGTAATTCTGTAACAGGAAGATAACGAGAACGGTGAACATATCAACCATCGCCGTAAGTGAAAGTATTGCAGTAACAGCACGCTTACCGCCGCGACGGCTTAATAATTTATGATTACGGTGGCGCTTACCAGGATTGTAAATAGCCATTAGTAAGGTCCCCCTGTCAGCAATTCAGGTGCGAATCCTGCTTTCAAGCCGGCGTCCATTGCTTTTACAACGTGATCGTAAAAAATCTCGTCCGCAATTGCGAGCTTCACACCCGGCTTATCAGGATATTTCTTTTTAACTTGTTGCAACTCGTTTGTTAGGGTCGCAACGTCGTAAGTTTCAGGATCTAACTTAGGAATTGGTTTTGTTTGATTACCGATTTTAAGAACATAACCGGCAGCTACTACATCGACACGTAAAACGACATCTTCGTTCGGAGGAGGAGTGATCTCCTGTTGAGATTCATTTTTCGGTGACGCAAACGAAGCGCCAAGCTGAATCATCGAAACCTGAGTCCATACGGCAGAAATCAGCAAGAATGTAATCAATACTGACATCAAATCGATAAACGGAACGAGATTTAACTCTACGTTGGTATCTCTGCCTCTTCCGCCACCTGAATCTATGTGTGCCATATGGAGCTATTCCTTCCGGTAAAATTAATCTCTTAATTTGTCTCTGTTAGATGCAACAAGATTCATAAGTGTCATGCTTGTTTCTAACATTTCATTCTCAGATTTCTGAATCATGTGCTGAAACAAACCATAGAAAAGAATGGCAGTTACGGCAACGATCAGACCAAAGGCAGTACAGTTCAAGGCATGCGCGATACCTTCAGATAATAATTGAGCTTTTGTTGCAGGGTCAGCAGTTGAAACCGCACGGAATGAACCGATCATACCTAAGATTGTACCCAAGAGACCCGCTAACACGGCAATGTTACCAAGAACCGCAAGGAATGAAGTCAAACCTTCCAGCTTCGGCATTTCTCTCAATACAGCCGCATCCATCGCTACCTGAACTTCTTCATCAGGGCGCTTGTTCATGACTTGAACTAATCCTGACTTAACAGTGTTAGATAAGGGAGCCTGTTTTGAATCACAGTAAGAAATCGCCTGGCGAAGATCTCCGCCCAGGATCATTCTGAAAACTTGATCCGAAAATTCTTTCTTGTCGATTCTTAATGATTTGAGAGCCATAAAGCGGCTGATAATCAGCGCCAAAGCAACTGCTCCGATCACAAGAATCACGTACATTACAAATCCACCCTCTGCGAATGCTCGCAAAATCGGATTCATATTTTCTGCTTGGTTAACAACTGGGTTCACGATAGTCCTCCTCTAAAGTTTTTGGCCTTGAAAAATAAATGGGTACGTAACTTCTGCTGCGGTTCCCGGCGGCGGCTCTGGAAATTTCAGAGCCATCATTCGGTTTTTCACACATTCTTCCACGGCAGAATTATTAATAGTTGATTTAACGCGAACGATCTGCGCGTTTTTGGCAACGCCTTGCTCATGGATTTCCCACTGAACAACAACTTTACCTTCAAGCTTCGAGTTCATGCGGTATTCTTTTTCGTAACACGCTTTGAACTGCGCTAATGCAGACTTAACAACACGTCGTACAGCTTCTTTGTCGATGGTACCTGTAAAGTTCTCTTCGTTACCACCGGCTTCGATCTGCACTTTTCCTTTGTCACCGAAACCCATGCCTGCGCCAGAACCGGTCATACCGGTTCCGCGGCCTTGTGTTCCAACGCCTGCGATACCTTGAGTAGCAGTGCCGGCCCCTCCGGCACCCGTATCTTTAGCTCTTGAACCTAAATCATCACCGCTACGGTTTGAATTGAAACCTGAAGTTCCGGTTGCTTTTTCGCCGGCACCAAGTAACTCACCTGAACCGCTGTAGGCTTTATCCAGTTTGTTACGTGCACCGCCGCTACCGAAAGCTGCTAAGAGACCGGTGTTTTGAACATCCGGCTCTTTAGATTTCATGTTCGCTGCATTTTGATCAGTGGTTTTAATGGCTCCGCCCGATTTAGTCGCTGTGAACATTTTTTTAGTCAGCTTAGGATCTTTTGGTTTAACATCGCTCGCTTTACCTGAATTGGCCTGCTGAGGCTTTTTCTCTTCCGGCTTAGGAGTTTCTGTTTTGGCTTCTGTTTTTTTCTCTGCCAAATCAACTTTTTTAACTTCTACCGGCTTTTCAGGCTGCGGCGGTTGAGTCTGCGTGTCTTCCTGAATAATCGGAGGAGGCGTTACCCGTGGAGCAAACACAACTTTTGCTAAACGCTCAACCTGAGCTTCAGCTTCTTCTGTCTTCGGTTTATTAACAGAAACGATTAAGCTAGTAAGTACAGCCAGAATCAATGCGGCTAAAACACCTGCGAATTCTGTAACTCCTAATACGAAAGGAGAATCCAGAAGCATAATCGGCGCTTTCGGAGCGAAACGAATAGCTAATTGCAGATTATTTGCCAACGTTAAGAATGCAGCTTCACCGCTTTTAATTGTAAAACGGTTTTCACGAACCGGGCTCAATTCGCCATTTCGGTTAACCTCAGCTGTTACTCCGTTTGGCAATGCAATTTCGATGTCATTGCCTTTGAAAGTTAATAGCTTCCAGTTTTCAGGAACTGTTCCGGCAGGTACAACGATGTCACCTTGAGCGCCGATTGAACGCTGGCCTGATAAACCGAAGTGATAAGTCTCAATAATGCGTTCTTGCCATGAAACAATAACTTCAGCGCGAGAACCCGCTACAGGGCGAATGATATCTTTTAATGAATTTGCAGGGCCAAGAATTCGTTTTGATGATGCAGCCGCTGCGGGTGCAGCAGCCATAACAGAAGTCGCAGAGCCTTGCTTAGAAGGCTTCGCCTGCTGCTGAGCGCGGGGCTCTGCCGCAGAGGCTGCTTTACCTTGCTTTTCCGCAGGCGGAGCTGCCGGCTTCGGTTGCTGCGGCGGAGGAACAGGCTGTTGCGCCACTCCTCTGTCTTTATCAGATGAGCTTCTGTCTTTTTCGTCGAGCTCGATATTTTTTTGATTTCCTAAAAGGAAGTAGATGTCAAACGGGCCAACTTGGAAGTGATCTCCTGAAGCGATCGGCTGATCGACAACAGATTGACCTTCAAGATAAGTACCTTGTTCTGATCCGAGGTCACAGATGTAGTAACCGTCGTCACGTTTTTCGATCGCGCAATGAATAGAAGATACTTCCGGCGCCTGTAAATCGATGTTAACACCGGATCCATGTCCGATAACAATTCGTTGTTCATTAACGAACTGCTTTACAACGTGAATCTGACCATTCTTATAAATTCTGAATAAAAGAGGAGATGAACTCACCGTCCGCCCCTTAATCTTTGGATGTCTTCTGCATTACGAGCCATCTCAGGTAAAAAGTTCTCGCGCAATTTAATTAACTTCTTAAATCTAAAATTATTTTTTTGAAACATATAAAATAAATCGGGCTTCTGAGCTGTTCCTTCAATGAGTTCGTCTTCGAAGTTCAACGTTTGTTTTTTTTCTACCTTACTTTTTTGATCTTGATTAGTTTCTTCAAGTGCTGCGGTGTTCTGTTTAACCTGTGCATCAATTGGAGTTTCTGCGCGCAGATTTGCACAGAAAAACATGAGGAGAGTTATCTTGAAGAACCATCTGAGTTGAAACATCTAAACTCCGTTACCTATTTTAAACCAGCTTTTGCTTTATTTTCCAAATCCTTTATTACTTGACGGGACTCATTGTCAGCTCCTACGAACTTTAGTCTGTTTACAAGGTCCAGTCCATCCTCAAACTTGTTTAGTTTTTCGATGTACACGACAGCCAAATTCAGCATCGCACTCTTGCTGCTTGGATTTTTTTTCAGAATTCTGTCGTAGATTGAAGCTGCTTCCGCCGCTTTTCCTGTTGCAGTAAGTGCGATTGCATAATTCGTTAACGATCCTTCTTCAGCGTCGGTATCATCAACTACATTATCAAGAGCGACAATCGCTTTCGCAAAATCTTTTTCTTTTACATAAATCGAACCCAAATTTGCACCGGCTGCATAGTTTTTACTGTCGAATTCTAAAGATTTCTTAAAGAATCCGATAGCTGCTGCTTTATCATTTCGCACCAGATTGATCAGTCCTAAATTCGCATAGGCCGCTGATGACTGGGCATCGATTGATAAAACTTTATCTAAGATAACCGCCGCGGCCTCATAGTTGCCTTTTTTAAACTGCAACATCGCAAGAGAATTAAGCGCTTTTACATCTTTTGGATTGGTCTGAAGGATATCGACACTCGCGTTTCGAATGCGGTCTTCATTTCCTGATTTGATTGCCTGGTCCAAGGCTTCGTATTTTGCAGGCTTAACTTCTTCAGGTTCAGCTTTTGTTTCGCCTACGACCGGCTTCATTTCAACTTTGCCGTCTTTTTTAGGCTCTGTCTTTTCAGGCGCTTTAGGTCTTTCAGCCTCTTGCTGCTTAGGCGCTGTTCCGCACGAAAATAAAACCAATGAGACGATACAAGATAATAATATTTTAGTCATTTTCCACCATCCAGTCCATGCGTCTTACATCAGCTGCTGATTCACCGCCGTCGTAATACTGCTGAGGATTCTTCTTGTTCATATAAGCATAAGCTCTTTGGTACTCAGGAGGATAGGCCTGAAGCTCCCACGCACGGTCTACTGAAAGCTTGAAGCTCTCTTCTGCTTTTGTTTGAAAAGGAGCAATGATCTTTTGAATTTCGGCCATGTAAGCCTTTTTGCTTTCTTCATTCAGATTCGACGGCACCGGCACCGACAAGAAGGCGTCTGCAATGTGCTGATTAGCCTCGCCGAGAATCGCAAGCGAGCTGACGATTTCTTCTGAAGATTCAAGTTTAATGATGATACCAAGCTGATTATTCAGAGCATTTACGATTTCAAGTTTCTGATCAACCGCGGCTTTTTGTTTTGCAGGATTCGAAGGGATTTGAATTGATTTTAACTTGTTGAATGTTTCTTTTGCCTGATCCAGTTTTACTTTAGCCAGGTAAGTGTTAACCACTCCGCGCTTTTCAGCCGGCGTACGCTGAATGTTGTTACGCATTTTAACTTCCACAGTCGGCAAATCGACCTGCTTACGCAACTTTCTGTTGATTTCATACATTCGGTAAGTGGCTTCAACCTTCTTTTCAGGTTTTGCCGCAGAATACTGTTCATAAAGGGCATACTGATCGTAAGCTTCGCCCAGTTTATTTTCCAGGCGCTTGATGTTAGCGATCTTAAACACAACCGCAGCGTTTTCAGCCTGGTTTTGATTATTCTCTCTGTACTTATTGTATTCGCGAACGGCCAATGCACTCTTACCCGCCATTTCAAACATGAGGGCTGAGTTGTACTGGTAATTCATGGCCAGAGGGTCTCTCGGAGATTCTCTTACAAGTTCGCTGTATAAGTTGCCGGCCTCTTCAAACATTCCCGAATCCTGATACATTTTCGCTAACAGTCTGCGGGCTTTTGGTTTAAAGGTCGCCAGCGACTTGTCGTTCGACGCAATTACTTTTTTATAGTTAATGATCGCGTCTTTGTTACGTGCCGCTCTTTCGAAGTTTACGCCGGCATTGAAGAATGCGATGCCCGCAAGTTCTGATTTAGGATGAGCCATAGCAAACCCCTGGAACTGCTGAGCGGACTCAAGAAACTTTTTCTCTAATTCTAAATTCTGACCGCGCTTAAAGCTTGATTTCTCAAGGACCAGGCGAATATCTCCGCCCGTTTTCGAATTCGCGATATACTCGTTTTTAAGAAGCTCATTACCCATCTTCTCAAGACCGTTGTAATCGTTCCTTAAGTTGTAAATATCAAGTAACAAATTGGCCGAATAGTCTGCAATCTTAGTATTCGGGTGCATCGCCACCACTTCTTTGAAATACTGCTCAGCTTCTTTGAAGTTGTTGGTTAAGTAGTAAAGGCGCGCGACACGGAAGCGGATTTCGCCGGCATTTGCAGATTTCGGGAATTTCTCAAGATTCCATTTAGCTGCTTTTACGAATTTCTCGCTGATCGGGTCAAGAGGAACAGGGTCAGTTGAGTTGCCGACTTTCTTTTGCAGCTCTTCATCTTTAGGTAAAACTTTTTCGATCGCTAACAGTAAGTTTTGTGAAGCTTTTTCTGCAAACTGGCTGTTTGGATTTGTATCCACAACGGCCGCGTATTCGTTGGCCGCTTCTGCGAATTTTTGCATATCGTACAACAATTCACCGTAGTAGAAATGCATATCAGCTGCTTGTGCCGATTTAGAAAATTCCTGGAAGTATAAACGGTAACCTTGCTCTGTTGTTTGACGAGAGAATTCCGCACGCGAGTTCTGAGCTGCCTGATGCTGTTGTAAAACGTAGTTTCTAAGAGTTAATTCTCTTAACTGATTACATTTTTCGATGAAGGCCTGGTCTGTTTCGTTTGTTTTGTACCAGTTAGATTTTGCATTGTAAGAAATAATCCATCGGTACAATTCTAAACGGAAGTCAGGAGAATTCTTCGCGAAGAAGTAGTTCTGTACGATCTGGTACTGGTATTCGAATGCTTTTTTAGAGTTCGGATCAAGCCCGATTAAATATTTGAAAACATCTTTCGCGCCTTCTCGGTTACCTTTGTCGGCAAGCAAGTAAGCGTATTTTTCAATATAATCTTTGAAATTTTTGATTCCCAGGCTGCTGAAGTAATTGATGACACGTTTGTGATCGCCCGCATCCGCAAGGAAGATGACAAGGTCTTTTAAGGACTCAGCTTCAAGACGGGCTGTATTGATTCGCTTACCGCCTCCGCTGTTAACCTGTTGGGCCTTCCTTTGACCGGTTTTAACAATGTAATCTAAATATTTAATACCTTCTTCTGTTTTACCTAAGCGGTACAAACACCACGCCGCCTTATATAACGCCACCGTGTGAAGGGAATTTTTTTGATCTTTAATCAAGTAAGCGTATTCTTTGTAAGCGTTAACCCATTTTTCACCTTCGAAAAGGCTTTCACCCATTGCAAAGTGCGCTTCGCCGGTGAAGCTACTTGTCGGATATTTGTCAGTTAATGTCAGGTAGTAAGAAGCTCCTTTATTACCATCGCCTAATTCAAAATAGTTGTATCCTAAGAAGAAGAGAGCCTGCGGAACCTTTGTGTCTTTAGGAAAGTCGCGCAGAAACCATTCGTATAACTGAATCGCCTTTTTATTGAAATCTCTGGCTTCAGCCATATCTAAAACCGGCTTCACTTGTGTTTTACCGGTCTGGAAATCACGCAATTTATTGTCGTATTCATTTTGCTTTCGGGTATCGACTATATTCGCTTTTTCAACGTACAACTCAGCTAACCGCAGCCACAGTTCGCCGCGGTTCTGACTGTTTTTGAATTTTTGTGTCAGCTTGTATAATTCACTGATTTGCTGATTTAAAGTTTTTTCGTATTCAATTTTGTCTTTATTGTCAGACTCATAAATTTCAGAAAGCTTCGGCGGTTTAACAGCAGCAAGATTCGTGTCTTTCTTCTCTTCGAAAAGGGCTTTTGTGTCAGGAACGACGACAGAATTTTTTTGCGTTTTATTAATTTGCAGCTGCCGGCTCTCGTCTTTTACCTTTTTGATTAAGTCACCGAGAGTGGTTTTCTTATCAGGAGCCTGAGCCGTCTGCTGAGCAATTGCTGATGTACTTAAGAGATGCGCTAAAATAAATATGGTTATTGATTTCATGTTTTTATGCATAATTTACTCGCAGCTTTGCCTTCCTAAATAATGGTAGTTTCCAATTTCATCAAGCCAGTACTCTCCCTGGAAAGGATAGTATTCATAGCCGTTTTGAATGTAAAATTCACGGTCCTGGCTCTCATCTTTAGCCAGCTCAACTTTCACGTTCTTGCCTTCGATCTTTCTTTTAAGCAATTCTTTGCGTCCGTTCAGTAGTTCGTACCGGATAAAGCCCGCCTGCTCTGTCAAATCGTTAAGCTCATTCTTGATGTCAGTTAAATATCGTTTAGTCATGCTGCCTAAAACGGCTTTTGTACTGCTGATTCGGTTGGTAAGAATGCGGTTTGAGTATTCACCTACTGCTGACCTTCTTAAAGTATCATCATCATCGAGCATATTTTTTTCTTCGATGATCTTTTTCAAGTAAGCATAACTTCTTCGCACATCGCCTTCTGATGCGATAAACTTAAGTATGTTGTATGGAATCTCTGTTTTACCTTTTACCTCAGCTCCGGCTTTCAGCTGAATAGCGGTATAAAGTTCCTTGTAATAATCATTCATGTCGTTTTTTTCAAGGAAGCCGTTGATTTTTTTCAAGGCTCCCCCGTACTGCGTATTGAAAAGTGACAATACCTTTTCCATTTCGTCATACTGACAAATGTAAAGGTAAACAATCGCCCGTAAGAGCAAAGTTTCAGGCAAATAGGCATCATCATAGTATGACGAATGAAGTGACTGAAAATTACTAAGGGTCGAGCGAAATCTTGCACTTCTTAACATCGCCCATGTTTTCTCAAAAAGAGCCGAATGCCAAAGTGGATGGTCACGAGGGATCTTTGAATACACCTCAATCGCCTTCGCCCATTGCTTTTGCTGGTAGTAAGTTCTGGCAATCGCCATCACCGCGCTGACTTTATTAGTATCGTTAGGTCTTGAACCCAAACGGCTATTTAATAACTTTTTAAAGCTTTGAAGAGCTTCGTCAGTTTTACCCAGCTCTGCCTGTGCTAAGCCCATATTATAAAGAGCGTTGTAATAATAACGGCTTTTTGAAGTAATACGGCTGTAAAAGGTAATCGCTTCAGCTTGATTACCCAATTTATGTTTCGTTTCTGCCAGATGGTAATAAATCATCTCTCGGTTGGCTGCGGGGATCTGGTCAATTTCAATTCTTTGCAAAGCAAAGTTCAACAGAGTTTCATCACCTAATTTATCTGTGACGATTAACAGTTTTTCTAGTGCGGGTTTTGTCCAGTTAATATCAGACGAGCGAACCACATCAACAAACTGAAACGCTGCAGTTTGATTCAGGTTCAGCTCTAAAAGCGCAAGCCCGAAAAGATATTTAAGGCGAGGGCGCGCAGAAGGAACCTGATTACGGTTAATAATATCTAAAAGTTTTTGTGCCGCCTGCAAATTTTTGCCTGACTTAATAAGACCAACGGCAACATCGACCTGCGCTTTAACGGAAGTATCTTCCTGCGCTTTTAGAGAGCCTGCAAATAACACAAATGACAGAACAAGTATTAAGTGTTTCATCGGTATTTTGCCTCCGGAAAGAAGAAGCTGAGACCGGCAGTGAAAATCAGATCATTGTAAGTATTTTTAATCGGAACAGAAGAAGTAATTGAATCAGGTACCGGTGTGGCCTGATAGATCAGCCAGCTATAATCCCAGCGGAAAGCCACACCTTTTGAAATAGCAAAGATCTGACCTGTGGCAATGTGGCCGGCTGGAACTGTTTTTTCTGTCGAATTTGTTCCTGCAGTTCCGCCACCGAAAGCAAAGTACATATCAAACGGGATGATATCCTGATCTAATGTGGCCACTTTTCCGTAAATCGGGGACCAAACCAAGTCTAAAAGCACTCCCGACTTCGTTAAAATGAATCGTTCAGGCTGAAGACTGTTGTTTTCGCGGATTTCTTTGGCGGCTTCTTTTTCAGAGCTGGTTAAGAATAATCCTGATAGCTCCACACCGAATTTTTCAGCGAAGTTATAACTGAAGTTGATGCGGCCGCCGACATTTAAAAACCACGGAGCGTTTGTTGAAAGACCTGCGCCCGTGTAAATCTGAAAGCGCTCTGTCTTCGGAAGGTATTTACGCTGAATCATCGAGATATCGTTAAACGGAGAAAGCTTACCCAGTTCAGAGACGCTGATAGTACCTGATTTATAGTCCGCATCCTGCTTCAATGATTCAAGCTGCTTTTTTTCTTCTTCAGAAAGTGTATCGACTTTCTTTTCAAGAGCCGGCTTCGGTGCCTGGTTTTCATTTGTTTTATACAGCTCTTCAATATCGACGACGTCCTGGTTTTGCAGTTGCTTTTGCTGAGCAAAAGCTGAACTTCCGCATAAGAACGCTGCTAGTACAACGAATTTAATTTTCACTTCGCAGCCTCCTAAAAAAGGTAATTCAATCCGAATTCAAGATTGGTTGTTAATGATAAACGCTCACTGAAACTGTCATAACTTGGTACCGGGTCAGGACTTGGCGAACTGCTGTCGCGCAAAGCTCCTGCTTTAAATGGAATCGGTGCCTGATTCGCAAAAACGCGAAGATCAACTTTAAATGCCAGGCTGTTCGTAATGTAGAATCTCTCACCGACGCCGATAGCTACTGCAGGATAACTTTTATGAATGTACTGAAGGATTCCCGCTGCGCCTGACATGTATATCGAGGTATTGATAACGCCGTTACGGGTTACGCTTAACTTTCCGTAATAAAGTTTGAAATTGTAGTCCGCAAGAATACTTGAAACGGGATAGGGCGCACGGGTGAAATCAAGATGAAAGTCATCTTTTAACCCTTGCGCATCTTTTGAAAGACCAACTGAATTCTGAGCGAACAATACACCTAACGAGTGAACTTCATTAAAGTGATAGTTAACTGCAATTCCGATTTTCGTGGCATTGTACACTGGCTCTGTAATCGCGAGACCGCCGTAGATACCCACATCGAAAGTTTGAATGTCTTTTACATTTCTGTTTCTTACACTGACTTTAGAATCGAATACGGGATACACACTGTCGCGTGCAAGTTCATCTGTCGGAATTGAAATCTCGTCAGCATTGGCGTGAAATAAAAACAGAGAACTGAATGTGATGAAAGTAATAAAAAATCGTTTTGCCATCTCTATGTTGCTCGTCCCCGGATTTATACTATTCTTTATTGTGGAAAATATATAAGGGTACGGCAATCAAGTACTTACAAAGTGCCGACAAAGGTCGGTATAAAAAAGTAACTGACTTTAGTCTGTAAAAGTAGACTTAGCGAAGAATGATTGTCATGTTGCGGTCGTTGTCGAGCTGTTGTCCCTGCTCGGGATAGGTGGATTCCACTCGTCCATTGCCAACGAACTTAACCTGAATTTTTTGCTGACCTGTGATTTTTAAAACTTCTCTCATCGTGAGTGTTTTCAAATACGGAGCAACCGGAGACAGTTCGGCTGTGACCGTTTTTGCCCCATTGCCATCGATATTGATGGCTTTGTCTGCAAGAGGATCTGCCTGACGGGCCACTTGAACGGAAGCATTTTGAATTTCACGCCCGTTTTCGGCCAGAATCTCAGGATTGATACCGTTTTTTCTGACGGCGTAAGACGCGATTTTTGAAAACAGCGGTGCTGCGACCTGCGTTCCGTAGTAACCGTTCTTTTTCGGATAATCGATTCCCACAAAAATTACGAACTGCGGATCATTTGCAGGGATGAACCCTGAGAAACTTCCGATATAGGCGCCTTTTTGATAACCTTTACCGACGGTTTTAATTTTTTGCGCGGTACCGGTTTTTCCTCCGACGATGTAACCCGGCACACGTGCTGCGACCGCCGTACCGGTTTCACCCGTAACTCCGGTCAACATCAAACGCATTTTAGCCGCCGTATCTTCGGAAATCACTCTTCGGATATCTTGCGGTTGTGTTATCTGAACTTCGCCGGTTTCAACATCGGTAATGCTTTCAACAATGTAAGGCCGCTTTAACATACCGCCATTCGCAATGGCTGCATAGGCGTTTGCCAGTTGCAATGGTGTAACGGTAATTCCTTGCCCGAAAGAAACGTTTGCCAGTAAGTGATCTGACCACGGAAGTCTGACGGTAATTCCCTTGGCTTCACCTGGCAGGTCAACACCGCAACGGTCGCCAAAGCCGAATGATAATAATCCGCGTTTTAATTTGTCATCACCCATTTGCAAAGCGATTTTCGCCGTTCCAATGTTTGAAGACCGCGCAAGAACTTCACTCACTGTAATTGTGCCTTGAGCATGATCGGCTTCCGCTTCATGGATCACGCGTTTACCGATTCGGAAAGCTCCGTTTTCACAGAAAATTTTTGTATTTGGTTTTATTTTTTTTTCATCAATGGCTTGTGCAATGACGAAGGTTTTTAACGTGCTGCCCGGCTCAAACGTATCTGTTACGGCACGGTTTCTTCGCGCGAACGAGCTGGCATTTTGCGGGTTATTCGGGTCGTAAGTCGGCAAACTGGCAATCGCTCTGATAGCAGAGGTTTTGGCATCAAGAACAACCGCCCAGCCGCCGTCAGCATCATGCTCACGGATGGTTCTCATCATTTCTGCTTCAACAAAATACTGAAGTTCAGAATCAATCGTTAAGCGCATCTCTTTGCCCTGCGGGTTCTCTGTGAACAGCAAGCCGTCTTGTACCAGCGGGCGCCCGCGCGCATCTCTTCTGGTGACAACTTTCTTTTGCTGCCCTCTTAAACTCTGATCGTGATAAAGCTCGATACCTTCAAGAGCCTGCCCTTCTTTTCCGACGAATCCTAAAGTGGATCCAAGCAAACTGTCATTCGGGTAAACGCGCTTCCAGTCTTCAACAAGGCCAAGTCCTTTGACTTTCATTTGACGGATTTTTTCTGCGGCGGTCGCATCGATCAAACGGTCCAGCCAAACAAAGCGGCGGTTGCCGTCAGCGATTTTTAACATGATCTCACGGTTTGAAAGGCCCGTGATTTTTGCAAGTTCGCTTGCGACTTTCTTTTTGTCTTTTAAAATTTTCGGATCGGCATAAAGAGAGTACGAAGGCGATGACATCGCCAGCTCTTTACCGTTCTTATCATAGATGTTCCCGCGGCGGGCAGGAAGAGTTACAACCGTCTGAAACTGGCGCGCCTGCAAAGTATTGAGTTTATCATGAGGTATAAATTGCAGGTATCCCGCTCTGAAAATAAGAAGAGACCACAAAAAACAAATGAAAATAAATAATGTAACAATTTTGGTTTTCAACGATTCACCCGCGCAGCAACATCAACCGGATTTAACTGAATAATTTGAGCGGCAGTGGCGCGCTTTAGCGTCAGCTTCTGAGTCGCAACATTTTCTAAAAGCTGAGGCCGTGTTAATTTTGCCAGAAGAATTTCTTTTTGCTTCTGGATTTCAATGACTTTTCTGTATTCGTGAGTGAGCTTAAGCACATTATAAGAAATGCGGCGTTCTTCCATTTTGACGAACACGATTCCCAATAGTGTTGAAATAATAAAGACAATACTGACGAAGGGTTTTAACTGTCGTAACTCGTTGCTGCTCATCCTGACCTCTATGTAGCTGAATAATCCTTATTCAACTTCGCTGTTCATATCACGTTGCTGCCGTCGTAAAGCAAACTTGTCAGGCTTTTCAGGTTCTGCACCTTTTTGAAAAACCCTCAGTTTGGCGCTGCGCGCCCTGACATTCATTTTACATTCATTTTCAGAGGGCACAATAACTTTTTTATTTACGAGAAAACCGTCATTAGAATTTTTGAAAATGTTTTTCACAAGTCGGTCTTCCAGAGAGTGAAAAGTAATAACGGCAATACGACCTTTGTCCTGCATTTGCCCGATTAATAACGGCAAAACTTCTTCAACAACCTGGAGTTCGCGGTTAACAACCAGTCTCAGCGCCATAAAATACTGAGTTGCCGGATGAAATCCTTTTTTCTTCCAGCCATCGACCCGTTCAATCAGCTGCGCCAGTTGCAGAGTTGTCGTAAACGGCTTTGCAACACGGTCATTAACAACCGCACGGACCACACGGGCCGGGTTCTGAACTTCGCCATAAGATTTGAAAATTTCAATCAGATCTTCCGCTTCGAATTCATTAATTATTTTGGCCGCCGTCAGCTCCTGCTTCTGATTCATCCGCATGTCCAGCGGGCCGTCTTTGTTAAAACTAAAACCTCTGTCAGCCTGATCCAGCTGGGGAGAGCTGACGCCCAGATCCAGCAATGCCATATCAATTTTTTCAGCGGCCTTGTTTTCGGTAACGAATTCCAGAAAATTTTTATGGTGAACTTCAACCCTACCGATTTTAATCTCATCGGACCAGGTTTGCAGGGCCTGATCATACGCGCGCGTGTCTTGATCGGTGGCGTAAGCTTTGACCGGAGAAAATTTTTCGACCACGGCTTTGAAGTGCCCGCCACGCCCGTAGGTTCCGTCGAAGTAGACAAGATTTTTCTGTCCTGAAAATGGTGAAAACATTTCCAAAACCTCATTCAACAAAACCGGAATATGTAATTCACTCACTGAGGACCTCGACCAAAGTTTTATATTAAAATCCGCGGATTTGTCGGTCAAGGCAGAATAAACTATTCTGTATAGAGGAGATTTATGCTTATCAATTGCCCGCGTTGCGGCTTTTCACAGCCTCAAGACCAATATTGCGCTCAGTGTGGCGTTGATATGCAAAGATACAAACCTAAAGAGCAGCCGCTGCTCACTCAGATTTTCGGCAATACAGCTTTTCAGATTATTGCCTTGCTCATCGCAACTTTTTTTGTCGGTCAGTATATTCTCACCAAACCTGCCCCCCGAAAGTTTGTTCAGCGAATGATTTACCCGGTTTCAAAATCTGAAAGCGTAAGAGTCGCTGAAGAAGAAACGGCCCAATCTGAAAGATCTCAGGCTTCTTCTGACTCTGACGACCTTTCGTCGACGGCCGGCGCCGCTCTCAACAGGGAAAGTTTAAGCGGAGGCGAAGCAGCCACCGGCACCCAGGGCACACAAGCTGGAGTAGCAGCGGCTAAAAACATTAATGACCCTAACTTGCATACGCTCAAGTTAACTTATGCGGAAGTCCCGGTTGAGACTCTGAATAGATGGATTACGTTAAGTAACAGCGCGGGCCTGTATCAAAGCCTCACTGACTATTCCGTGGGAATTTTAACAGATTTCAAGAAGGTTACTGACAAGTATCAGTCATTAAAATCGACTGAGATGCATCTGCCTCTGAATCTCAGCAACGCCAACTGGGAAGGCGTGATGAATGACGACGGGTCGCAGTTAATCGGTATGACTGTGAATGTCGAAATCAAATCTGCAGACAATGAGACCCTTTTGGGCAGCATAAACATAAACAAATCAGGCTCGCAGGGCGCCGAAGCCTACCCTTCTGAGTTCGAACTGCCTAAAGGTTCTGCTTTTTTCTTGGTCGGGGCTCTTAAAGTGGAAAACTTCCAGTCTGACAGGACTAAACTGACTATGCCCCCGTTTCAAATCTTCAAGTCCCAGGACTTTATGACACGTAAAACAGAGTTTGTCATAATCCTTGAACCCGTCTATAAATAACAGACTTAACTAAGGATTTTTATGAATGCCAAAAACCTGGAACTGAAAACCTATATTTCAGAAGAAAAACTCCAAGCCAAAGTAAAAGAAATCGGCCAAGAACTGACAAAGAAATTTAAAGGAAAAAAACTGACTGCGATCTGCGTGTTAAAAGGATCGTTTATGTTTTATTCTGATTTGATCAGAAGCATTGATACTGATTTAACTTGCGAATTCTTCGGCGTTTCCAGTTACCACGGCGGCACTTCTTCTTCAGGCGAAGTGAAAGTGACTTTGGATTTATCAACTCCGATTGAAAACCAGCACGTTATTCTTGTTGAAGATATCGTTGATACCGGTTTAACAATGAACTACTTAAAAAAATCAATTGAGTCGCGCAAACCGGCTTCTTTGACAACAGTTGCTTTACTTGAAAAGCCTGAAGCACTGAAAGTTCCATGCAAATTGGATCACGTTGGCTTCCAGATCACGAATGAGTTCGTGGTGGGTTACGGCCTTGATTACGATGGTTACTTCCGTAACTTACCGTACATCGCACAAGTTCAGAATTTTCAGTAACTAGGAGCAGATCATGAAGATCGTTTTAATTTTAAGTTTGTTATTGGGTCTTTCAGCTTTTGCAAATGACAATGTTGTTCAGCCGACTCCGAGTGATAACGGAAAAAAACCAGGTGGCAACCAAGTGACTGACGATATTCAAGGTACAATCGTTCCGTCTTCTCCTGACAAAGAAAAGCAGCTTGAGGAAAACAAAAAAGTTCACGAAGATCATCTGAAATCTCAGCCTAAAGGCAAAGCTAAGGGTCATGCGAAGAAGGCAGCTAAACCTGCTAAAAAAGCCAAATCTAAGGCTAAGAAAAAATCTAAACAGTAATAAGTAATCACAATTTCGAAAAGCCTGTTTTTTATGCATAAAAACAGGCTTTTTTAATTTAAAACCGTTCAAAAAATCTCGACAAAATGGCTCTTTGAGAGAGAATAAAAGACGTATTTATCAGAGGGGATTCAGCCATGAAACAATATCACGATTTATTAAAGCATGTTTTGGCTCACGGAGAGAAAAAAGACGATCGTACCGGTACAGGAACGTTAAGCGTTTTCGGATACCAAAGCCGGTACAACCTTGAAGAAGGTTTTCCGTTATTGACCACTAAAAAGCTGCACACGCGTTCGATATTTTATGAATTGCTGTGGTTCTTGCGCGGTGAAACCAATATTAAATTTTTAAAAGACAACAAAGTTTCTATATGGGACGAGTGGGCTGCAGAAAACGGCGAACTGGGCCCGATCTACGGAAAGCAATGGCGCTACTGGGAAACCGCTGACGGAAAAACGGTCGACCAGATTTCAAATGTCATTCATCAAATTAAAACGAATCCGGATTCGCGCCGTCACTTGGTGATCGCATTTAATCCGGGCGACGTTGACAAGATGGCTTTACCACCTTGCCATGCGTTCTTTCAATTTTACGTAGCGAACGGAAAGCTTTCTTGCCAGCTTTATCAAAGAAGCGCGGATATCTTCTTAGGTGTTCCGTTTAATATCGCCAGCTATGCATTACTTGTTCATATGGTGGCGCAGGTTTGCGATCTTAAAGTCGGTGATTTTGTTCACACGCTGGGTGACGCCCATATTTACTCAAACCATATGGAGCAAGTTCATACATTACTGGCACGTGAGCCACGCCCGCTGCCACAATTAAAACTTAATCCTGAAATTAAAAACATTTTTGATTTTAAATACGAGGACATTCAAATCGTAGGTTATGACCCGCACCCTGTAATCAAAGCAGAGGTTGCTGTTTGATTTTATCTCACATCGTCGCTGTCAGTGAAAATGAGGTTATTGGAAAAGACAATGACCTTCTTTGGCACTACAGCGAAGATTTGAATTACTTCAAAAAAAGAACTACCGGCAAAATTATGATTATGGGCCGTAAGACTTTTGAGTCTTTAAAAAAGCCCTTGCCGAAAAGATTTCATATCGTCATTTCAAGACAAAATATCGATAGTCCGCATGAAAACGTAAAATTTGTGAATAGTCTGTCTGAAGCCTACCAGCTTGCGGATAAAATGACATTGTCATCAGATCAGTGGCCTGAAGAAGTGATGATTGTCGGCGGCGGGCAGATCTACAAAGAAAGTCTCAAGGACGCTGACTTTTTGTATATCACAAGAATACCCGGGGAATACCAGGGCGACACTTTTTACTCTTTGAATATTCCAGCAGAATTCAAAATTGCGTTTAGCCAGTTCAGCAATGAAGTACCGGGATTGCGCTATGAGATCTGGTCTAAAGAGCGCAAAGACGATTAAATCTGCCAAGATAAAAAACAGAATACAGTAAAATAAATTTTCGAATATTAATTTATGGTCCAGCGTCGAACTTTTGATCATTAAATCTGAATCTCAGGTCTTTAAAAAAATCGCTTTGTTCCGATAAGTTATCTATGGAAAACACCGCCAATTTGAACGTTGCTAAACGGCATGCCACTAAAGAAATTGCGATCTTAGAAGTGTATGGCCGTAGCTATAAAATCAACAGCCGCCTTGCAAATCTGTCGATTACAGGAGCCTTCCTGGAACTTACAAGTTCAAACTATCAGCCTAAGCAAGGCGATCTTGTTCGTATTACGGTGCCTCTACAAAAGGTTAATAAAACCTATACGTTGCACGGCCAAGTGGTGTGGAGCCGCGGCCTAGGCGTAGGCGTCTCTTTCCTGAAGGATAAAGACCTTCATGCGCTATTAACGAAATCGACCCGAATCTAGCCCCACCAAAAGGGCCATTGTCTCAATCTTAGACAGCTTTTCGACCCGACAGACCCCTTAAATTTCAACTGACGATGGCTGGAGTTTTGAATAACTCACCAGCCATGAACGTTTTAAAGTACGTATTATTCTTTGGTTTAGCGTTCTCGGCCGCTTTTTCACAGGCGGACGAGCTTGAAAAATGCCTTTCTGCTGTCAGCACTTCGGCTCACCGGCTTGAACGTGAAGATGCCGTGGCCCGGTGCTTTACAAGCTTCACGCAGATGACCGGCAAAGACGCCTGCTTTGGCCACATTGAGAAATATAAATCTTTGGTTAACAGTACACGTTTGCAAAATCTGGCGCTGAACAGCTGTTTTTACGAATCCACTGGCTATAAGACGATGCAAGATTGCATGGGCGATACTAAGTTATTTAAAAAGGCCAGCGATCACGATGAAGCTATCTTTTTCTGTTATCAGTCATTTGAAGAGCGCTTATCGAAACAAGAATGTTCAAATACAGCGAAAAAATTAATCTTTCCAGCTAAGCGAGATTATCTCTTAAATCACTGTCAGGAAATCTAACTTATTTTAACAGCTTAAATGTTATCTTTTTACCAGTTCGGCGTTCTTCCTTGGAACCATTAAGGAAACTCCCGCCGGTACGAACTTTGATTTTTTTATGCGGGCCCAGTTCAAGTGAGGATTCATCTGCCTGAAGCGTGTTAGGCTTCCGTCAAACCATTCGATGACTTCAGCTTTCGGCTTTTTACTTTTTAATTTAAATTCTTTGTATGAAAGAGCATTGGCTTTAACAAGGTCTTCGCCTAAAAGCTCTGTCGCGTTTCGCTCGACTTCAAGAACCGCCAGGAAGCAGGCGTAGAAGTTTTCAGAGGCAAAACCCCAGGTTCTTGTTACGTTGTCGGAATCAATTAAATCATCGATGCTATCGGCTTTGTTACGTTTCAGCATGCGCTTAACGCCTGTCAAACCGTGATTGTAAGCCGTGATCGCCAAGGGCCACGATTTTAAATCACCGTAATTTTGCTTTAAGATACTGGCCGCCAGTTTCGTGGCTTCAATCGGATGGTTTCTTTTATCATGATGAGCAGTGATGTAACCTTTTTCACGCGCCACACTTGGCATTATCTGCCAAAGGCCGCTGGCGCCAACCTTTGACTGCGCATGAACATTGAACGAACTCTCTACAAAAACAAGTCTCGTTAACTCGATCGGCATGCCTTCTTTTTTAAAGATGGTTTCCATTTTGTCTAAGTATTTTCCTGAGATGTACATGGCCTTTTTCATGCGGTCACGCAATCCCATTTGCAGGCGCACCTGACGCGGGTCTTTGATTTTGAATTTATCCATCAAAACAGCTTTTCGTCTTTGTACAACCGCTTTGATCATTTCTTTTTTGTGGTAGGCAGAAAGTTTATCGTCTTCGAATATTTCAGTCAGGTCCACATCACCCAGTACAACACTTGGATCTTCAACAAGATGAAACACACCTTGCGTAGTCGAATAGTGCGAATAAATTTTAATCCAAAAATTAACCCTGTCACTGAGTGCATTAGGCACTTGAAAATGTGATTCTTCAGGTAAACTGGAAAACCAACTACGGACAGAGGCGAACGACTGAATGCTGATGATAAAACACAGGATGAATAATCTCACCCATTTACTTTAATCTACTAAGCAGGATCTGATCAAAAGCTTCTCGCACAATTCCTTCATCACGTGGACCATTGTATAGAAAAGTGTAAGTTAAAACCTGGCCATCTCGACGTCCGGCGTATCCTGAAAGCGCAACTACTCCTGAAAGATATCCGGTTTTTCCCCGCACCCAGCCTTCACCGTCGGTGCCTTTGAAACGTTTTTTCAAAGTTCCGTCGATGCCTGCGATCGGAAGTGAGTCAACAAAAGTCGGAAAAATTGAAAAATCATCTTTTATTTTTGTCAGCACTTTATTAAGTGAAGCAGCTGAAAAACTGTTATCACGCGTAAGGCCCGACGGATTTAAGAAAATTACCTGTTTTTCATCAAGGCCGATTTTATCAAGCTCTTCTTTGATGACTTCTACTCCGCGTTTAAGCGACGCTTTCTTTGCGGGTTCTACAGCAAGTCCCTTTGTCAGCATTTCGGCGACGTAATTATTTGAAAACTTGTTCATATCACCAAGTATATGCGCCAGATTTTTACTTTCGTATGTGGCAACGACCTGAGCGTGGTCAGGAATCGGGCCATTACGTACTTTTCCGCCTACGCTGATTCCCCGCTGAGCCAAAAAGAATTTCAGGTTGTAACCCGTCCACATATCCGGGGCATCGACATTTTTGAAAACAACTTTTTCAGGAGCTTTTTCGTTCACTTCGCCTGAAACTGTAATTAGTCTTTCAGAGTTTGATATATTGACGATCAGTTCAGATTTCGGCGCGTAGGATACAGTTGTCACGTTGTTCACGACATCGAAGTACCCGCTTTCGGGATCGACAGTGATTCTGGCTTTTTTATTCACTTCAGTCGGTCGAATAAAAATGTTCACGGAGTTCCAGTTAAAACTCATGGCACCTACAGGCGCATCGTAGGCGCGGTCTACACGTGTAGACTCGCGGCTTTTATCAAAGCGGACATCATCAAAAAGTGAATCATCTACAACGATATCACCCGGAATATTTTTGATGCCGGTTCTCATGAATTCATTAACAAGAAACCACATGTTTTCAGAGACAAACGAAGGATCTCCGCCGCCTTTGATATAAAGATTATTGCCTTCAACAAAAAGACGCGTGTAAAACCTGTGTCCCGGCGGAAAGCGCTTCAGTACCGCATAACTCGTCATCAATTTGCTGACTGAAGCAGGAATTTTAGCTGTCTTTGCATTCAGAGAATAAACATCATCATCGCCATTTAGAATCTGCAGACTCACATCTGACGGAGAAATTTTGTATTTATTCAGAATTTCTTTAATTCCAGCCGACCCAACAGCCTTTTTCGTTTGCGAAGTTTTGGCTTCAGCTAGACAAAAGTTTAACGTGATGAGCGGAAGCAAGACCAGACACTTATATTGCATTAATAGAGATTTCATTTTGAGAAGTATACCGTATAGAATACTTCTATGAAAAGGAAAGATTGGCTTTTTGTTGTAGCCTTTTTAATTTTAGCCGTCGTCATTGATCAGCTATCCAAACGTTGGGCTATGACTATGCCCGAACAAACGATCGGCTTTTTTAAATTAATCCTCGTTCATAATCACGGAGCCATGCTGGGATTATTTTCTGATCTTCCTGCTGTTTTACGTATCGTTACACTTTCAACAAGCGGCGTTTTCATTCTTTGTATTTACTCTCTCATTCAGTACTTAATTCCGGGCAAACTTTTAAGTTTGCGCATCAGCCTTTCTATTCTTGTCGGCGGAATTATCGGGAACGTTTTAGACCGCATATTCTACGGCTACGTTATTGATTTTATTTCTGTCGTCTGGGGCGAATGGCATTCTGCGATTTGGAATGTGGCAGACATGATTCAGTGGGTGGGCTATGCACTGATGGTCTTCGCGTTAATTAAACACAGTGAAAAACTTTGGCCCGACCAAAATGAAAGAAAATCATTTTGGATCAATAAGAAATTTCAGATCAAACATTCTTTGTTGTTTACTACCATCGGATTATTTTTAACTTTGATCAGTATTGTTTTTTCATACACTTACTTAAAAGTAACTCTGGAAGAGCTGGTCGGTTACAACCCGGCGCTTGTAGAAAAGTTCACAAGGCCTTTCTTATATACATTTTTTATTTTGGCCACGCTTTTCGGAATTATTTTATTCTCAGTCGGTAAGTTGATTTCTCATAGAATTGCAGGACCACTTTACGCCTTTCAGCGGTTCTTAAGACAGGTACTTGACGGAAAAGGTTTAACCAAAACCGGCCGCGCTCTTAAACTTCGAACCAATGATGACTTTAAACATTTAGAAGAGCTTGCAGATGATGTACGCAACAAGCTTTTAAAAATGAGCAATGAAAAGGTCGTTAAGGTCAGTGAATTCGCCGACGAGCTCAGCGATGATGATGAAGATGATGACGATCAGGACGTAAAATAAATAACTAAACCAGTTCGACTTCTTTGATTTTTTCCAGGTAAAAACGCTTCCTTTGCAAATCCAATCCGCACTCTGCAGAAATGTAATCGCCATCAGGGTTTCTCACGATTCCGTACGGTTTAATAGGACGTACCTGATTTTTAGTTTGCCCGCCCTGATAAACGATATTGATGCTGGCTTGACTGCGCATCGCTTTGACTAAAGAGCTGATGCGTTGATCCTGAAGGCCGATGACCTGATAATTATTCCAGGCCAAATCTTTTTTTTGCACTTCCACAATTTTTGCCAAAGTTGCATTGTCATCAAACTTTTCAATGCATTTCAAAAAAACCTGAAGGCACGCGTAGGCATCGTCATAGGCCCTGTGGGCGGCTCCGCCAATGAGGTTGTGTTCTTTAATCAGAGTTTGAAGCCGGTGATTAGTTGCAGGCAGTACGGCACGCGAAAGAAGACTTGAGCACAAATTCAATGTGCCGGGAAAGTTCAGGCGGTTTGACTCAATATCAATAGCGACAAAACCTAAATCAAACGGCGCATGATGCGCAATCAAGACAGAACCTTGAATGAAATCACAAAACTTTAAAATTTCGTTTCGCATTTCTGAAGCGTCAGTCAGCATTTCATTTGTGATGCCGTGAATTTTAATATTGTCTTCATGTAAAGGGCGGGATGGCTTTAGAAGAACACTGAATTTTTCTATGACCTGCCCGTTCTTCCACTTAACTGCACCGAGCTCGATGATTTCGGATTCGATGGCGTACGCTCCGCTGGTTTCAGTGTCGAAAGCCACAATCGGATAATGTTCAGATAACTGTTTAAGCGGAACCTGAAGATCAAAATTCATCTGCCTACCTTAACTTACCGGGCGCCTTAGGTCCAGGGCTTGATTTGCAAGCTGGCTCTTTTACATTACCATAAAGTCATGCGATCTGCGCTTGTACTAATCTTTCTTCTGTTGAATATGAAACCGGCATTCAGCCAGGACCGCCTGAAAAGCAATGTGGCAACTAATGACATCTCAGGCGAAGTACAACTTGCAACTCAGTTCGTAGAGCGCGGCATCGGAATGAGCGACCAAAATCCCGCAATGAACGCCTCATTTTTATATAACCTAGGAACTCAGGTTAGAATGGGTTTTTGGGGAAGCAATATCTCAAACTTATCTGCCGGCGATGATAACTTCTGGCTTAAGTTCATGCTGGAATTCAACGTGCTGTTCGGTACGAATCTGAATACGAAATTCTACGCCAGTGACAACCACTTTTATAAATCCGACCAGCGCAATGGCCAGCGTTTCGGTGTCGTTTTTAATTATTTTACTTACTTTTACACCTTCGAGTGGATGAGTAACTTTGAAGGCAGCAAAGCCAACGCAGAATACCTGGAGATGGGAAAATATTTTTATGCCAGTCAGCGGGTAAGATACGGAGGAAGCGTCGGCTACACAGTGGGCCACGCCGTTACTACCAACAGTTACTTCAATGTAAAAGCTCTCGTTCAATATCTACTGAATACGACCACTTATTTTGAAGCCGCTGCAACGGTTAACACAAACCCAACGGCTTTCGGTAAACGCGGTGACCCGGCTGTATGGGCCAGCGTTAATCTAACTTATTGATTTACAGATTTTGAATTGTCTTCAGTGAAAGTCGGATCTGTTTCTGCCTCTACGTTTTTAGATTCCGCATCTGCAGGATTTACTAAAGACGTATCTAAGCCCACTTTAACCTTTTCATCAGCTTTACCTTTGCGGTTTGAAACCTGACTTGCAAAGTTATCGTAAACATCTTTGGCAGAGTCTTTATCTCCGAAAAGTGTTTCGATTTTTCGTTGCGGCTTTGACGGATTGGCTTTTTGCTTGATAGAAATGCGGATCATACCAATCAGTTTTTCCTGATCGTATTCACCTTTTTTGTTTTTTACGTTTGTTGAACCTTTGATTTCATTTGTATCGTGCTCAAAAGTAGCTTTGATCTTATTACTCAGTACTTCGATACGGTCTGACGCCACTTGATTTGCCAAAGGCTCGCTTTGGTCTTTTACAGCCTGAACGAATAATGATGACGTAATTTTAATTTGCGAGTCTTCAAGACCTGAGGTCACCTGAATGAGACGGTTTACAACTTCTAAGTATTTTTTATTAGGCGTTGCAGTGCCTTTTTCAAACAAATATGTATCAGGAATATCAAATTCAAATCCGTCCTGAGAAACATTTACGTTTTTAGCGGCGTCCGTCAGTTTGTCGGCCATGAAAGCCGCGATTACTTTTGACGAACCCATGTCTAACACGTTCGGAGTTTTATCTGAAGGCTCTAAGAAGCTTTGAAAAGCTTTTAAAGGTTCATTGATTAAATCTAAAAATAATTTTTCTAATGTAATTTCGGCACCGAAATTCTGAAAGTTGTACTCAATCACTGACGGAGTAGAAAAGTAATCAGATACGGCTTTTTTTGACTCTTCGCTTTGACCGATCAGCCACATTACCAAGAAGAACGCCATCATCGCTGTCATGAAGTCGGCTAAAGCCACTTTCCATGAACCACCGTGATGTCCACCTTTGGTTACATAAACTTTTTTAATGACGATCGTTTGTCTTTTAGCCACGTTATCCTCTTAACCTTATTCCTTCAAAATTAAGCCGCTGCCTTTTTGATATCTTTAGTTGCTTTATCAAGTTCTTCGAATGTCGGTCTTTCTTCCGGCATGATCGAACGGCGTGCGTACTCTACACAAACCAGCGGTGGAGCGCCTCTTTGCAACGCCACCATTGCTGCTTTAATACAGTGTAAAAAGCGGCCTTCAGCTTCGATGTCTGCAGCCATTTTTGTAGCTGTTGGACCAATCAAACCGTAAGCACCGAAAACTCCTAACATCGTTCCAACTAGAGCGCCACCAACCAAAGCACCGATTTTTTCAACGCCTTCAGTTAAGTGAGCCATTGTCTTTACGATACCAAGTACGGCAGCAACGATACCCAGTCCCGGGAAGCCGTCTGCCACTGCTTGCACTGCGTGTTGCGCCATGTGTTCTTCTGCGTGGATCGCGCGAATGTCGCCATCCATTAAGTCATCAACATCGTAAGAAGATAAGTCTGTTGATAAAGTCATCTTCATCGTGTCACAAATAAAATGAATTGCGTGGTGATTCTTCATAACTGACGGGTATGCTTTGAAGATGTCACTTTGTTCAGGATTCTCAACATGCTTTTCCACACCTTGAGGTCCTTCTTTTCTGAAAGTTTGAAACAACTGGAAAAGCATTTGTAACAAATCAAGGTAGTCCTTCTTCTGAGGACCTTTAGCTGTCATCGCTTTAACACCGAGTTTGAAACCGGCTTTAATAACCTTCATCGGGTTACCAATAATGTAACCACCCAAGGCCGCGCCGCCGATGATGACGAGTTCTAACGGAGCTGCTTTCAGAATGACGGAAAGATGACCGCCCTGCAGAATGAAAGCTCCGAAGACTGTAGCAAATACGACTATAATACCAACAAATCCCATGCATACCTCTTGTACTGCTTTTCTGATCGGTTAAAATGAGACAGCAGTTAACTGGACTGCCGATAATCTGGCAAAAAGTCGGGTTTGCTATATGATGAAACTAGCCGTATATATAACAGCAAGATATGCGAATTTTTAGCTTAGTACTTCTATTGTTGTTTCCATTTATTCTGCATGCCCAGAACGAAGATTTATTGATTAAATCTGTCAGCCAGGTCAAACCTTGGTCTGAGCACCAGAACCAGGAAATCAAAATTGAAGTTAATCTGCCACCTGGATATCACGCCTATAAAGATCAGTTTAAAATTCAGAATATTGTTCCTGAAAATTATAAAGCCGGCTCGATCTCGATTTCGCCTGAAAGAAAATTTTACGATAAGTATTCTCAAAAAGACCGTATGGGGCTTTACGAGTCAGGTACCGTAAGCCTTGTTATTGAGGCTCCCGAAAAAAATGTAAATCCTGAACAAAGAATAAAGTTTAATCTGCGTTACCAGATTTGCAGCGATACGGTTTGCCAGTTACCGAAAAATCTTCCTGTCGAAATCGGCGTGAACAATCAGCTAACAGATGCCGGCCAAAAAATCATGGCGCCGATGAAAGAAGGATTCTCGATCTTCTCTTCTTTGGATGAGCTTCTGCGTTCAAGCTTACTGTTGTCTTTTCTTTCAGTTTTTATTGCGGGGATCTTAACAAGCTTTACTCCGTGCATCTTTCCGATGCTGCCAATTACGATTTCAATTCTCGGTTATCATGCGGATAAGAATAGCCGCATGACAAATTTCTCACGCTCTTTAGCGTATGTGCTGGGGATTGCACTCACCTACTCGTCGCTGGGTGTTGCCGCTGCATTAACCGGTAGCCTATTCGGATCAATGCTGACGAACAAATATGTTTTAGCATTTCTGGTCATTCTGTTTTTAACTATGGCTGTCAGCATGTGGGGCGCTTTTGAAATTCAGGCTCCTGCATTTATCCGAAACCGCTTCGGCGTGGGAAAGAGCCACAGTTTGTTTGGCGCGTTCGTTATGGGATTAGTCGCCGGCATCGTCGCCAGTCCGTGTGTGGGGCCAGTGTTAGTTTCAATTCTGACTTACGTGTCGACAACGAAAAATGCGGTTTTAGGATTCAGTTTATTATTCACTTTCGCAATGGGGCTAGGTCTTTTATTTATTGTGATCGGACTTTTCAGCTCGGCGCTGAAACTGTTGCCGAAGTCCGGCGCGTGGATGGACCGAATTAAATTTGTTCTGGGTTTAGGAATGTGGGGCGCAGGTATGTACTATGCGCAGTTCTTATTACCGCAAAGAGCCTGGATTTTATTAATTGCAGCAAGCTTTATTGCATTTTCAGTTTGGAAGGGCGCATTTAATTTTAAAGGCCGCCGTTTTATACGCCAGAGCGTGCTCCTTGCATTATTTGTTTTTTCGACTGCGGTTTTAGTAACAATTCTTTTTAAACCTGAATATTTGACGACGACTCTATATCAGGTTGATTATGAAAATAAAGCGACCGAGTCGGATTGGCTGCCATACTCTGAAGAAGTTCTCATGCAGGCCCAAAAAGACGGTAAACCGGTGTTTTTGGACTTCTATGCTGATTGGTGCGGCGCTTGTCACGAGCTGGCCGATAAAACGTTTTCTACAGACGAATTTAAGCAGATTTCGAAGCTTTATACCCTGGTTAGGTTTAACGCCACAGAAGATAACGAAGAAATACAGAAGGTTCTTAAGAAATATGACGTGAAAGGCTTGCCAACGGTCGTATTTATCAATAGAAATGGCGACGTATTAAAAGAGCTGACGTTCACGCAATTCCTCACGATGAATGAGCTTAAGCCAAAGATGGAGGAGGCTCTAAAATGACAACTCAGGAACAAGACAAACATTTGATTCGATTAAATAAATTATTAGCTGAACGTGGCCTGGCTTCACGCCGTGGCGCTGACAAATTAATTACTGAAGGCCTTGTTGTCGTTAACGGCAAAAAAGTTTACGAGCTTGGTATTAAAGTTAACCCATACAAAGACAAAATTACTGTTGATGGAAAGCCATTAAAATCAAAAGCCGAAAACATCTACATCATGTTTAACAAGCCAAAGAATGTGATCACGTCAATGAGCGACCCTTTGGAGCGCCCAACGATTGCTGACTTTATGGAAGATGTTCCTGTGCGTGTGTTCCCGATCGGCCGTTTAGACTGGGACAGTGAAGGCTTAATGCTTTTAACCAACGACGGTGATTACGCACAAAAAGTGATGCACCCGAAAACGGAAGTAACTAAAACGTATCACGTAAAACTGGAAGGCCAGCCGCAACCTTACCAAATTAAAAAATTATTAACCGGAGTCAGCATCCCAGGCGGACGTGTGAAAGCAAAGCACGTTGAAAAACTGAAACAGACGAAAACCAAAAATAAAAAAACTTCTGAAAAAAATGACTGGTATAAAATCGTTATTACCGAGGGTAAAAACCATCAGGTTAAAGAGATGTTTAAAAAAATCGGTTTTGACGTCATTAAGCTTCACCGTGTGGCGATCGGAAAATTACGTATCGGAACGCTTGGCCGCGGAGAAAAAGTCTTCTTAAACGAAGCTGCCGCAAGCAGAGTGTTCCTGGCAGACCTGCCGGAAGAAGTGCATGC
>JAJFMT010000098.1 GCA_020696855.1 Pseudobdellovibrio sp. | reverse complement strand
AAAAAAAGTTGGCGTTCCCAAGGGGATTTGAACCCCTGTATCCTCCGTGAAAGGGAGGTGTCCTAGGCCACTAGACGATGGGAACAGCTTGAACGCTTCTGGTGAAACGTTCTCGAGACAAGTTCAAAATTGGTGGCTCGCGATGGATTCGAACCATCGACCCTTTCATTAAAAGTGAAATGCTCTACCAGCTGAGCTAGCGAACCACTTAGTGAACTGAGACGCTAATCTCCTCTATAGGCGCTCTCACGTCAAACGCTTTTTACGCGATGCTTAATAATTGACCATGAAATAAGCCCTTTAAAACTGCACCGATAGGTTGTGTTTGAAGGTTTTCCATCTTTTAATACCTTCTATAGGAGCTTTTATGAAACTTTTTACCTTTTTTGCGGTTGTTGCAGCCACTTTAAGTGTTTTTGCAGACACCTATAAGTGCACCGGCACCGTGTTTCCGGACAAGAAAACCAAGAAAGAACTCTGGAGCGCTAATTTCGTATTACCCGGAGAGAATACCGGAGACTCCGTCGTTTTCGACGACAATGGCCCTGTTAACTTAAAGAAGATCTTAGAAGGAAAACCCGTCAAAGGTCACATAGAAGAATTCGTTTCAAAAGAAATGAAACCCTACAATGGTAAAGTCATCATCGGTCTAACGAACACAGATAATATATTGAAATTATCACAAGGAGTCGTTAACACTGAAGCTGAAAAAGATAAAGCCGGTGCTGAAGCGATTTCGTGGACTGATGTTTCTGTAAAAAAAATCGGTGTGAAAAATATGAAAAGCGGGTTGCAAATCGAATGTATAAAGCAATAATTTTTTTAACTATTGGAATTTTGACTTCAGCTTGCGCTGAGATGGCCACAACCTACATGCCCAGCTCCGGAAACATTTCCGGCGGGTACGGTGAAGATAAAATTAAGCCCGACGTCTATGTGGTGTACTTCGACGGCAACGGTTACGTCACTCAAGCGCGCGCTAAAAAATATTTTTTACGCCGGGCTTCTGCACTGACACTGCAATTCGGTAAAAGCTGCTTTAAAGTTTTAGATGAAAGACGCACGCTCAGTGATTACTTCAGAACAAAAGCCATCGAAACTCTCGGTACAAAATATTATTACAAAGAAGACATCGAAATAGCCGATTCAGATTACAATAAATTCGATGAGAACAGCTTATCAGGTGTTATTCAGATGTTCCCTGAAGGCACTGATCAAAAAGACTGCCTCAACGCAAAATCAACTTTGCAACTCAGCAAATCGGAATAACTATGAATCTTTTCTCGTGCAAACTGGAACTGACGCCGAAGTATCACGATTTAAAAAACTGGAACGAAGACACACAGAAAGTCTTCGGCGAGCACGCCAAGTATTTAGAAACCGCACTTCAAAATCAGGTGGCGTTGTTTGTCGGCCGTACTGACGATACGCCAGCAAAGAATTACGGGCTCTTTCTCATTCAGGCTGAATCACTTCAGGCCGCAGAAAACTTTGCCACTCAAGACCCGGTCATAAAAAACGGCATCATGACCGTCACCGTGCAGCCCTTCAGACTTTTGAGGACTGCAGATGATCTTAAAAAATATAACGTCTGGTAATTAGTTTCCGCTGCAGGCACTCGCGATATAAAAAAACCGGGCTACAATAGCCCGGTTTTAAAACTTTTAAAAAAAAAATTTCGAATATTAATCTTTGAAAAGCGGTTTAATCCACAGCGTTTGATCACGGTCAGGACCGACAGAAACTACATCAATCGGGCAACCGGCCTGCTGGGCTACGAACTCAATATACTTCAAAACATTTCGTGGAAGGTCTTTAACAGCTTTGATTTTCGTTAAATCTTCAGTCCATCCTGGTAAATATTCATAAATCGGTTCAGCCTTTGTTACGAGCTCTGTTGACGTCGGGAATTCGGATACGATTTCGCCGTTAACTTTATAGCCTGTGCATATTCCGATTTGTTCGTGGCCTGTTAAAACGTCTAATTTCATCATCGCTAAAGAATTGATTCCGTTTAAGCGAATCGCATAGCGTAAAGCGACTAGATCCAGCCAGCCACAGCGGCGTGCACGCCCTGTTGTAGACCCGAACTCGTGACCGTCTTTTTGAATCTTCTGGCCGATCTCATCATGTAACTCAGAAGGGAACGGGCCGCTTCCTACGCGAGTACAGTAAGCTTTAAATACGCCGACGATTTTAGATAAATTCTGCGGGCCAACACCTGCGCTGATAGCGCCCGATGCCGCAATCGTTGAAGAGCTGGTCACAAACGGGTAGGTACCGTGATAAACATCAAGCAAAGTTCCCTGAGCTCCTTCAAATACGACTCGCTTACCCTGTTTGATTTTTGTAGAAACCAAAAGGCTGACGTCAGCAGTACGGTATGGACGTAATTCTTCGATCACAGTTTGAACCTGGTCGTAAATTTCTTTTGCGCTGATTGAAGGTAAATCATAAAGACCTTGAAAAAGAGCATTTTTTTCTTTTAATACAAATTCAAGCTTCGCCATCAACGTTTTACTGTCGAAAAGATCCGCCATCATCAAAGCGCGGCGGGCCGCACGGTCTTCGTAAGCAGGGCCGATACCTTTGCCTGTTGTTCCGATCTTACCGTCAGATAAAGCGGCTTCACGCGCTTTATCTAAAACTTTGTGATAAGGAAGCAGTGCTGTCGCATTGTCTGAAATCAGTAACTGCTCAGATGTGATGTGAAAGCCGGCTTCTTTTAATTTTTTAATTTCATCTGTTAAGCCGAAGATATCAATAACGACACCGGCTGCAATCACGCAGGTTTTATCCGTATGAAGAATTCCCGACGGGATTAAGTGAAGAACGGTTTTCTTTCCGTTAACGACAAGTGTGTGGCCGGCGTTAGATCCACCCTGAAAACGCACAACCAGGTCGGCGTGTGATGCCAAGACATCGACTAATTTCCCTTTTCCTTCATCGCCCCACTGGGCGCCGATGACAACGGTGGCTGACATGTTATGTCCTTTCCAAAAATGATAGGCTACCCCAATCATTTTGCAGAGGTAAAGTGTTAAGAACAGTTTGATTTAAAAAATATTGGTTAATTCGTTCGCAGGCTTCAAATGATGCCTTTAAAAAAGCTTCTTCTGTATACGCACCTAAGTGCGGTGTTAAAACCACTCGCGGTGTTTTAAGTAGTTTAGAGTCGCGCGACAGAGGCTCTTTCGCAAAAACATCTAAGGCGGCGTATCCTAACTTCTTTTCATTCAATGCTTCTGCTACAGCGTCTTCGTCGATAACACATCCGCGCGAAGCATTGACCAGTATGAGGTCCGGCGAAACATACTCTAACTGAGAGGCACCAAACATGTTTTTAGTTTCAAATGTCAAAGGCACATGAAATGTCAGAATGTCTGATCCCTTTAGAACTTCTTCGTAGCTGACGCGTTCTGCGCCGGATTTACTGAAGTTCAGATCGGTTTGGTAAGGATCAAAAGCTAACACCTTCATATCAAAGGCATGGGCAATCTTTGCCACACGCGAGCCCACGCGGCCTAGGCCCACAACTCCAAGAGTTCGCCCCGCTAACTCATTTGAAACAAATAAGTCACGGTTCTGCGCTAAGAATAATTTTCTGTTGGCAGCCAGAATCAAAGCCCATGTTAACTCAGCAGTTGAAGTCACGTTCGCCTCAGGCGTGTACATTACACAGATACTTCGCTTTTTAGTTTCTTCAAGATCAATATGGTCATACCCACTGGTGCAAGTGACAATCACTTCCAGCGCGGGGGCATTATCTAAAATAGCTTTCGTTACTTTAAATTTTGAACGGATAATCAGCGCGTTTGGGCCGGATTTTGTTTGAGTTTTACCAGAGCTTCCATTGCAAAGCGGTCACAAATCAGAATTGATTTCTTCGCTTTATTGTTCAAACGGATGCGCCTCCAGCCAAGTAGTAGAAGTGGATTTTACTTTTTCGGGTTCGACATTAAATGAAAAATCTTTCAAGGCCAAGGCTAATCGGTACATCGTTTCAATAAGATGCACTTCCTGAATGTATCCCATATGTCCGATACGGATAATTTTGCCTTTTGCCTGATCCTGGCCGCCCATGACGGTCACAAGGTATTTTTTTTCCAGGTGCTCGCGAAGTTTAGCTCCGTCAATTCCTTCCGGAACGTTCAGTGCCGTCACAGAATCAGAAGGTGAGGATGAATAAAGTGACAAGCCCATTTGCTTTGCGATTTCACGGGTAAAGTCGGCGCGGCGTCTTTGCTCTGCAAAGTGCTTCATTAAGCCGGTCTTAGAAATTTCAGAAAGTACAAAATCAAGCGCTTTAATGTGCGCCACTGCTGAAGAAAAATAAGTTTCGCCTTTTTGATTCGATTTCAGTTCTTTTTGCAAATCAAAATAGAACCGTGGGGTTTTGCAGGCCTTCGCCTTTGCCCACGCACGTTCGGACAGGCAAACAAAGCAGAGCCCGGTCGGCAGCATGACGGCCTTCTGGCTTCCGGCAACAAGTCCGTCGATCTTCCATTCATCCATGCGGATGTCATAAGCGCCTACAGCGGTAATGCCATCGACAAGTAAAAGGGCTTCAGTTTTAGAGACGATTTCGGCTATTGCTTTGATATCGTGGGCCGTGGCCGTACTGGTTTCAGTCGCTTGAGTCAGAACTAATTTAATATTCGGGTTCTCACCCAGGATTTTTTTAACTGCGGCAGGATCAACCGGCTTACCCCAGTCACAGTTAAGCCTGTGAACGCGTCCACCGTAAACTTCAGCCATGTCAGCCCAGCGTTCGCCGAACTTTCCTGAAACGATGGCCAGCACTTCTTCGCCCTGGTTTAACAAGTTAACAATCAAAGCTTCCATACCGCCGCTGCCGGTAGATGTTTGAATGAGAACCGGATGTTTGGTTTGAAAAAAACTTTTCAGGTTTTCAAGAACCCGCGCCAGAATTGTATCAAATTCAGGTGTGCGGTGATGGATCATTGGCTGTGCTAAGATCTTCTGCACCTCGGGGTGCAACTGAACAGGGCCCGGAGCTAAGAGAATAGCATTTGACATTCGTGTTTCCTTGCGGATTTATTAAAGCAGATGAGAAAAGTTTTTTCGCGCATTTTTTTCAGAGTGACAGCATCAGTCATTACTTTTTTTCTCATGCTTTCTGTTTCCGGTTGTGCTTACAAACTCAGCTCAAGAACGATCTTTCTTCCGGGCAAGGTTAAATCCCTGCAAATTCCGCTATTTCGTAATGATTCCGGCGAAGTGGGCGCAGAAACCTATTTTACGAATTCCATGAAGACCGAAGCTTTGCGCTCGCAGTTTGTTGCTGTCAAAAATGAAGAAGGGCAGGCGGAAGGCGTTTTACAAGGACGCGTGACCAGCGTTGATGTCATTGCGGATGAATCTATCATTGAAGCAAAAAATACGGCCTATATGCCGACTGAAACTGTTCTGGCTACTCAGTACCGAGTGACGGTCGCTATTGAACTGATTTTACGACGAGCGAACACCAGCACGGTTTTGTGGCGCGGAAACTTTGTGCAGACAAAAAGTTACTCGGCTCCGCAGATAACTTTGCCTGTAGTTAATACAGCGAACAGTCTTTACAACGAGTCTGCAAAAAGGCAGACTCTGAGCGATTTATCAAAAGAAATGATGCAAGCAGCTTTCGACCGAATGGTTGAAGATTTTTAGGGGTAACAACAACTTGGCGATTTTAGATCATCAAAAGTTTTACAAAGAGCTGGAAACTAAAAAGTTTAAGCCCGTGTATTTTCTCTTCGGTGACGAGCCATTCCTTTTAAATCCTTGTGTCGAGCGCTTTAAGCAAGCCGTCTTAGATGAATCTGCCTACGATTTTAATTATTCGTTATTTTACGCCAAAGAAGCCGATATTTTTCAGGTTCGTGACGTCGTTGAAACACTTCCGGTGTTTGCACCGAACAGACTGGTAATATTAAAAAACGTTCAGGATTTAAAAGACGCAGAATTTGCCGAAATCGAAAACCTGATCAAAAACCCGGTGGAATCAACGGTTTTTGTACTGTTCGCAGATAAAGTTGATAAACGTAAAAAGTTTTTTAAAACGCTGATGGATCTCGCGGTTTGTGTTGAGTTTAAAAAGCCTTATGAGAATCAGTATCCGCAGTGGATTCTTCATATCTGCAAAGACATCGGTTACCGCATTAACAACGATGCCGTACACCGTTTGCACAGACTTGTTGGTAACAACTTAAGTGAATTGCAGAATCAAATTTATAAAATCGCCGAATATATCGGTCAAAAGCAAACGATTGAGCTTTCTGATGTGAACGCGGTCATTTCTGTCAGCCGTGAAGAAAACATTTTTGATTTTACTGAAGCCGTAGGTTTAAAAGACCGCGTAAAAGCACTTGAGCAACTGGTTAACATGTTAGATCAGGGCCAAAACGAAGTGGCGATTATCAGCTTGCTCGCGCGCCATATGCGCATTCTTCTTACGGTACGTGCCGGAATGGATCAGGGCATCGGCGGTTCAAAGCTGGCGTCACTGACGAATCTTCCTTCTTATTATATCGAAAACTACTGTGATCAGGCCCGTCTTTGGCCAATTAAAAAAATTGAAGAATCATTAGTCGTGTTGCACGAAACCGACAAAGCGCGATTCTTGAAGAGACCATCAAAGCCAACAGTAGCGATTACAAAATTCTTTCTATTAAAGAGGGGATCGGTTACCGCAAGCAATCCACATACGTGATTCCGTCAGACCCGCTGACGGTGCTAGAGCCATTTGATAACGATAAAGTTCTGAACGTTCAGAACCTCGAGAAAAAGGTAAAAAACGTAGAGCCTTTTGCAAAAATAAATACCGCCATTGAATCAGGCCGCACATTTATGGTCATACCTTCAGGTGCCCCGAAAGAGTTTATCGAAGCGATAAAATCCAGAAAGAACACCGTCTCTAAGCTGAACTCTAACAGGCGTTTCTGGAACGATCTAAAATCTTACGAGCTGAAATCGAATCTCGATAAAGAAAATAAATTCGAAAAATTCAGTTTTAATATTCCCGAATGGCAACTGAAGCCTTCGTGGAAGATTGCTGTTTATAAAGAGTATGTGATTCAAACAAAGAACACGATTTTTTCGGTCAAAGTGATTCCAAAAGCTTTCGGCGGGCTTGAGAGGCTGTTGTCTACCGCAGCTGCCGCATCTGATTCCGACTCTTTGATATTAAGTACCGGTAACCTTTTGTACGACGACAATCTTCGTTACGCTCTTTTAGCGGATTTTTTTAAAGCTCATAAAAATGCCTTTGTCGTTGCGAATTCGGCTGAAATTGAAAACTACGGTAACGTGGCAACAGACCTTCGCATAACCGCGGTTCAGAAAGAACGGGTTGTTTCGTCGAACTTATGCGAAACAAAAGAAGACAAGTGCGAAAAGGTGTTTAATCCGTTTGTCAGCATTGAATCCGCCGGCCTTAAGGTGGCTGTAGTGGGCTTAACTAACCCCGAACTTCAGAACGAGGTCGATAAGCTGGCCGCAACCATGCCGCCTCTCAGGAAACTCAAAATCCAGAAGCCGGTCTCTGAAGAGCTGACGGCTTTAGTATATAAACTTCGTGAATCACATGATCTTGTCGTCCTTGCAACTAACATGCAGCCTTCTTACGTTTCTGAAAATCTTCACGACGTTTCAGGTGTGGATTTTATTCTTTACCGTGATAACCGCAAGTTTGTGTGGGATGAGGTTTCAGAGCTTCGGTTGAGTAATTATGCGCAACGATTTCCTTTGCATACCATTAAAACAATCGACGTCAGCACCACCTACGGCCATCAGTTAAGAATAGAAAAAAAGAATAAAGATTTAATTGTTAAAGGCCGCCGCTTCGTGCTGGATCAGTCCAAAGATTCAGGTACATCTTTTAACGACACGTACTCAAGAGGCTTTGTTGATGATTTTTATCAAATCAAAGACATTCTGCCGGATCATAAATCCATTTTTGCCGATAAGCTTGTTCCCGACCAAACTGAGTTTGCGAAAATGTGCGCGCAGCTGATGAAAACCCGTTTCAACGGCGAAATCGGAATCTTTAATGTTCAACCGCAAAACAGCACCACGGTTGGCCCGCAGGGCGAAAGAGACATCCGCACATGGGTACGCCCTGATGATTTTATTGAGGTGGCTTATCTTAAAGGTGATGAGATCAAAAAACTACACCGTCTGAATGAAACCCTTAAAGAGGGCGATAAGCTGGTTTTCTTCGGCATAAGTTCTGATTTTAAACTTAACGGCCTCAGTATAAATGACAGTGAATATTACCGCGTGGTTTTACCCAAAACCGTTTCGCAGTCTCAGCAATATAGTATAGAGGCTGATCACCGCTTTGACCGCTTCGTTGAAATGACAAACGGAACCTATGAAGACTCCATCGATGGCAAAGTGGTTAACCTGGCTGACTTCATCGTCCATGATTTAAGAGAGTGGTGGAAGCGCTATCAGCAGGCTAAATCCGAACCGTCACCGGCGAGGCTTGAAGCTATTAGTAAAGAATATGAAAAGCTTTACAACGGTGAAGCCTTGCAGGCCCCAACCGGTTACTGGACACATACCTTGGACAATCTTTCGCTGGAGTATTCGCAGTTATCGACAACCGACGCAGCCGCTTTTTCTTCGGTAACGGACTCGCGGCTTAAAACCGTTGATCAGCGCTACATCGCAGCCAGCCTGAATTACAAAGCCAGCTACAATAAAGCCCCGTTTGTGAATGAGCTGGGTTTAAGCGCGCGCTATTCAAAGCAGGAACTTTTACCGTCTGGGCAGCCGTCCATTATCACGATTTTAGATGATCAGTTAAGAACCTATGCGAATGCCTCACTGCCGGTTTACAGTCTTGATAACCACAAGTGGCTGGCAAAAGAGATGGGGCCTTATCTTGAAGTGTCGTATGAAACAGAATTTGAAGCAGAGCCCGGCTTATCGCTTCAAAAAAATCTGACGGGCTTTGCCGGCTGGAAGTTCTTCAGCGGAGAGCTTGTCAAGAGCGCCAGCCTATTTGCGCTGATCAATAAATACCTGACGGAATCAAACCCGCGTACCGTAACAGGTGCTGGCTACCGTTTTGAAATCGGGAAACGCGTTTTAAATAACGTAGCCGAATACAAGTTGTTCTCAGAATACCGTTACTTCTTCGACGACGATGATCCTGTGGCCGATATTCGCAGCCGTTTTGTGCTGGATCAGTCTTTTAATCTTAAAATTACAAATAAAATCAGCTTCGGCCCGTACTTCCGGTATTTCAGCTTAACCCGAAAATCGGTGAACGAATCCATTTACCAGAATATGATCGGAGTTAATCTGACTTACTCTGACTTCTGGAAGCCGAGATACCGTACGCCTTAAGCTTCGCCATTAAGTTTGACAGTAAATACTTTCTCGTTAACTATTAATAGGTACTCATAACTCGTGTCCAAGATGGGCACTGATCAGTTCCACAATTTACGGAGGAATTATGAAAAATGTTTTTATCGCAGCTGTTCTTTTGGTTTCAAACATGGCATTGGCAGCTATCAATAACCCGATCAAAGCCTTTGATATTGAAATGAATCTTTCAATCGATGGTAAGCAGGTGTCTACACCCCGGATTATCGTTAAAGAAGGTGAAAAAGGCGTGTTCACTCAGGAAGTGGACGGGCAGAAGAGCATTATAGAAGTTGTCGCTAAAGAGATTCGCAGAAGCGATTTAACAAAAGCCATCAAGATGGAATTCACAGTCAGCAAAATCGATGCAGACGGAAAAGTTGTTGTGTTATCAACACCGAAAATCATCGCAGCTAACAACAGCGAAGCCCAAATCACAGTAGGTGAAACAGGAAGACCTGAAGCCCTTTCACTTTCAGTTGTGGCAAATAAATTAAATTTCTAGTTGTCTGTTACTAAGCGGCACTCGATATAAAGCAGCGGTTTTTCAAGAGTAAGAGAAACCGCTCTCTCACCTTGTACTGAAAGCCGTGATGCAGGCCCCGAAACACCGATCCACGCCAGTGGCGCTGAAGTGGGCACTGAGTTTAAAATCGAAAAAACAAATTTGTGATCTTCAAATTCTACTTTGTAGCTGCTGTTTTCTTGCACTTTTATGCTGAAGTCTGAAATCCAATCGACGCCGTTTTTTGTGGCTCCGCACTCCATGTAAAGTGCATGAGAAGTTTGTGTCAAAAGCAGAATGAAGAATCCAAATAACAGTTTCAATTTTGCTCCTTTTGTGCGAAATTTTTCTCATCAAAATGCTAGGACTCTCATCATTTTTGGTCTACTTAAATTCATTTTTTGAGTATTTTTTAGGCTGAATTAAGTTCGCGAAAATCCGAAAGTTTTATTAAGAAATCTTCATTTCATTATTGACTCACCCACAGGACCAAAGGACAGTTATGTAGTGTGTTAAAGGAGTCTTAGGTGAGAATTAAGAAGCTTGAGCTTATTGGTTTTAAATCGTTTAAAGACCGTACAGTCATCCAATTTGACGCCGGTATCACCGGTGTTGTCGGACCAAATGGTTGCGGAAAATCGAATATAGTCGATGCCTTAATGTGGGTTATGGGTGACCAGTCAGCCAAAGACTTGCGTGCAAGTGCGATGACCGATGTTATCTTCGCCGGAGCTGAAGGTTATTCACCTTTGGGCATGTGTGAAGTTTCTTTAACACTTGAAAACGACGGCGGCCCGTTCCCGGCTAAATACTTAAAACACTCTGAGATCATGGTAACGCGTAAACTTCACAGAAACGGTGAAGGCGAATACTACATCAACAAAGAAGTGGCTCGTTTAAAAGACGTCCAAGAGATCTTCATGGACACAGGTGCGGGATCAAAAGGTTTCTCGATCATCGCTCAAGGTATGATCGGTAAAATCATTACCGCTAAACCAGAAGACCGCCGTATGCTTATCGAAGAAGCGGCCGGTATTACGAAGTTTAAAGCCCGCAAAAAAGAATCTCAGCGTAAATTAATTTCGACAGACCAAAACTTAGTGCGCTTACAGGACATCATCGGCGAGTTAAAACGCCAGATCGATTCTTTACAGCGCCAGGCGCAACGTGCTGAACGTTACAGAAACATTAAAAACCAAATCGAAGAGCTGGAACTTTGGATTTCATCGGCGGCTTACGTTAATTTAAAGCAAGCGGCTGATGACGCTCAAAAAATCTTCGACGAAGCGCAATCTCTTGAAGTGGGAAGCGAATCTAATCTGGCAGGAATGCAATCAGAGTTAGAAACTTTAAAACTCGGCATTTTAGAGCAAGAAAAAGCCGTCGAAGGCAAACAGCAGGAATTCTTTAACTTCCAGTCTTCTGTTCAAAAGAAAGAAATGGAAATTCAGGAATTACGTTTTCAGTTAGAGCAAGCTAAGCGTAACGAACAAATGACCGGCAATATTCTGAACGAGCAACAGGCCCGTCATGATTTATTGGCGCGTGATCTGGCTCAGTTAACAGAGCAGGCTGAAAGCTTAAAAACTGAATCTGAAGAATTAACAGCTGAGTCTCAGCAGAAGTCTGAAGCTTTTCAGGCTAATCAAATCCGTTACAACCAGATCGATGACGAATTGACAACCAAGCGCCGTGAACAAATTTTGTTAGGCCAAAGCGAGTCGACATTAGATGCGCAAGTGAATTCATTCACGAACCGTAAAGCCGAGTTAGAATCAACTTTGGCTGACGAAGAAGTGACATTGAACGAACTTCGCGAAAAGTTACATGAATACGAAGGCCGCAGAAGAAAAGTCAGCACGACTCTTGATCAAGAACGCCAAATGCAGCTTGATCTTTCTTCTGACGTAAACGCATTCGAAGAAAACAAACGTATCCTGACGGCGTCTTTGCAACAAAAGCAAATCGAAGTTCAGGAATTCAAAGACAATTTAAATGAAACAGCATCGAGACTTTACGGTCTTGAAAACTTAGCGGCAAACTTCGAAGGTTTCGAAGAGGGCGTTAAACAAGTCATGCTGTGGAGCAAAGCGAAGCAGGCTGAATTGCACGCTGACGGCACTGTCAGTGAATTCTTCAAACCGGTTTCTGAAGTTATTGAAGTTCCGGCTGATTACGAAGTAGCAATGGAAGCAGCGTTAGGATCTAAGCTGCAAATGCTGTTATCACAAAAATCAGAAGCGGCAGTTGAAGCTGTTGACCACTTAAAAGGTAACAACTCTGGCCGTTCCAGCTTCTATTCAAACGATGGCGTTTACCAAAAGCAGCTTCAGGGAAATCCTGCATCTGAAACAGGTGTTCTGGGCTTATTAAAAGACGTTGTTAAATCCAGCGACACATACTCTTCTAAAGTAACTGAAATTTTAGACGGTGTTGCGATTGTTGATTCAATCAGAACAGCATTAAGTCTTCGTCCGAATTACTCGGGTTGGACATTCGTAACTCAAGACGGTGATACGTTATCAGCAGACGGAGTTTTAACGGGTGGATCTAAAGATTCAGCTGAGTCAGGTGTATTAAAGCGACGCCGTGAAATTAAAGAATTGTCTGAGCGCAAACAGGAATGGGCAGGTAAATTGGCCCTGGCGACTCAAGCTTTGAAAAAAGTGGAAGAGCAATTAGCGAACGTTCTGAATGACTTCGAAGGTGCGCAAAAACGCCGTTTAGAGCAGGAAGTAAAAGTAGCGGAGCTTCGTAAAGACATGGAGCGCGCAGAAAATGAATTTACTCAGGCGCAGGTTTTAGTTGAACGTCAAGAGCGTGAAGTTCGCCGTATAACAGAACAAACTGAGCAGTTAACTCAAAAAGTTGATGAACTGAATGAAAAACTAATCGAAGTTCGCACTCAAAAAGTTGAATTAGAGACCAGCGTTTCTGAATTAACAACTGAGTACACTGCGATGAAAGACGGTTTTGAAGCGCAGCAGGCAGAAGTGATGGATCTACAAGTCCGTGCCGCTTCACGCTCACAGGAGTTTTCAGGTGTTACCCGTCAGCTTGAAATGGTTCAAAAACAAGTCACTGATTTAGAATTACAATTATCACGTATGTCTGAAGAGGCGGAAGGTTACTCGTCACAGATGACGGATGGCCAGTACGCTCTTGAGCAGGCGAAGATTGATTTCGAACGCATGCTGACCGATGTTGAAGCGCGCCGTTTAGAAGTGTCTCAGATTAAAAATCAATTCGAGATTGAAACGGCTCACATCCGTGAACTTGAAGAAAAAACAATGACTCTTCAGCGCGAGCGTAACGAGCGTTTAGGTAAAATGAATGATGCTCAGTTAAAGCTTGAACAAGCGAAGATGAAAGAACAGTACCTGATTGACCAGGTTCGTGAAAAGTATCAGCTAAATCTTCCGGACATCGTTGAAAAATATGCCAACCGCGAAGGTAACCCTGAAACGGCCGATGCAGACTTAAAAGATTTACGCGAAAAACTTTCTAAAATCGGTGAAGTTAACTTATCTGCAATCAATGAGTTCTCTGAAACGCAGGAACGTTATAACTTCCTGACTCAGCAACACACGGATTTAACAGAAGCAAAAGAACAACTGAGAAAAGTTATCGACCGTATTAATAAAATCTGTTCGAAACGTTTCAAAGAAACTTTTGATTTAGTTAATGATCGGTTCCAGAAAGTCTTCCCGGTATTATTCGGCGGCGGTGAGGCGATGCTTCAGCTGGTTGAAGATGTCGAAAAAGGCGAAATGGGTATTGAGATCATCGCTAAGCCTCCGGGCAAAAAAATGCAGAACGTGACATTGATGTCGGGCGGAGAGAAAGCACTAACAGCAGTAGCTTTAGTTTTCTCAATCTTCCTGGTGAAGCCGTCTCCGTACTGCTTGCTGGATGAGGTTGATGCTCCATTGGATGATGCTAACGTCTTCCGTTTCAATGACTTGGTTAAAGAAATGGCTAAACGTTCGCAAATCATCGTTGTTACACATAATAAGCACACGATGGAAGTCGCTCAGAAACTTTACGGTGTGACGATGCAAGAGCGCGGCGTCTCAACAATGGTTTCTGTAAGTTTAGCTGACATCAGTTAGTTTTTAGAATAATTTGAGCTTAAATTTTGCAATGGCCGGTTAATACCCGGCCATTGTTCGTTTTACACAGCGTTGTAGGTTGTTATGAATGAAGCTCAATCTAATTTATTTCTTTATTTAATCATATTCATTGCGTTTCTATTCAGTGCGATTGTTATTGTCGTTCTCAGATCGCAATTCAAAAAAGACAAAAAAGCTCAGCCCATTCCGCCGGCCAAAGAAGCGGAAGATGTTTCAGAGCTGACCCAGACAAAAACACAAATTAAAATTCCCGGTGAAGAAGCACAAAAACCTTCTGCAGTTGCCGAAGCCGCGCCTGAAGCGGAGCCTGACCTTCACAGCGCTTTAAAAAAGACCGAAGAAAACTTCTTTGGCCGTATTCGCCGGGCCTTTTTGAACAACGATAAAAAAGTTGTATTAGAAGCGGTTGAAGAAATTCTTTATACGAGTGATTTAGGCCCAGGCACTGTCGAAAAACTCTTAGCAGTTGTAGAAGACCAGCTAAGCGGTAAAGAAATGGCGAAGATTGAGTCTGTGAAAGCGGCCCTTCGCACCCAGATGATCGATATTTTAAGCCCGCATCAACC
>JAJFMT010000019.1 GCA_020696855.1 Pseudobdellovibrio sp. | reverse complement strand
CAAATAAGTGTCGAACCGGCCGGCCACGAAGGGTTTGTAGACTTCCTCAGCTTGAACCGTTTGATAAGTAGACAACATGCAGAAAATCAAAGGAATAAATCTAGTCATTTTCATATCCATTTTATAGTATCGAAGTTGTCGTAAAATATCTAACAGATTTGCAGCAGTCGAAAGTCGAGTTATGACTAAATTATCTCAGGACAAAAAACCACTGGTCATCATTTTTTTGACCGTGTTTATATATCTGCTGGGATTTGGAATTGTTATTCCGAGTATTCCGCTACTGAGTGTGCAACTTGGTGCAACCGCATTCGAAACCGGTTTACTGATGTCGGCTTATTCTTTCATGCAGTTTATTTTCTCACCTTTTTGGGGAAGGCTCAGCGATAAATACGGCCGCCGCCCTATCTTACTTTTTTGTTTAGCCGGTGAAGCCGTTTCTTATCTTCTGTTTGCTCAGGCGCAATCTTTGGGCTTTTTATTTTTTGCACGTTTACTCTCAGGATTTTTCGGCGCTTCGATTTCTACTGCCTCTGCCTATATTTCTGATATTACTCCCGCCAACGAACGATCTAAAGGGATGGCATTGATAGGCGCCGCATTCGGTCTTGGCTTCTTATTCGGCCCTGCGATCGGCGGAGCACTCACAATTTGGGCCGAGCACATTTCGACCGATCCGTTTTTCAGAACAAGCTTCAGCTCGTACTGGGTGGCCGGTCTTTGTGCCGTTACATTCTTTTTTGCGTTGCAATTTTTAAAAGAAAGCCGCCAGTTCGGCATCAGCAAAGCCGCTGAACAACCACTGCACAAACGGCTGATTCATTATTTCAAAGTTGATACGGTCGGGCCATTGATGTTTGTTTTTATGCTCTCGTCACTGGCGATGTCTACAATGGAAGCCACGTTAATTCTTTACACGAAAGATAAATTCGGATGGGGCCTTAAAGAGGTCAGCTTCGGTTTTGCCTACATCGGAGTAATCATTGTCATTACTCAGGGCTATCTTGTTCGCAGGCTTATTCCTAAGCTCGGCGAAAAGCATGTTTTACGGGCGGGTCTTACTTTCATGACCATCGGCTTTTCAGGCATTGTTATTTCTGATTCCATCTGGATCCTTGCAGTGGCTCAAACATTTTTAGCGGTGGGCGTCGGTTTTACAAATCCATCCACTCTGGGATCTATCTCACTTTTGACAAACGCGGATGAGCAAGGAACGGTTTTAGGAACAACTCAAGGGATGTCTTCACTGGGCCGAATCATTGGGCCTGCCGTAGGGGGCGCACTGTACAGCGCGCTGACGATCCAGTCTCCGTTTATTTTATCTGGCGCTATGGCCTTACTTGGGCTATTTGTTGTCATTACTATTTTCGGAGAAATTCCGAACGCAGGACAAATTGTAAAACAAAAAACCGAAGCCGAAAGCCAGCCCGATGTTAAATAAAATTAATTTCTTCCAGCTCGATAATTTGATCAACAACAGGGTGCCGTTTATGTTTTACAACATGAGCACGAGTATCGCTGACTGGTATAATAGTGTGAACAAGATGCACGTTCAGAACTACGAAAAAATGGTTCAGGAAAAAGATGTCATCGCTGACCTGCAAAATAGCAAAGCTCCAAAGGAATATGCGGTAGTCCTGCTGTGCCCGGATGGCCGGACTTCCATGAAACTCTATGCAGAATTGAATAAAATGGGCTTTACAAACGTCTATGTCGTCGATGGCGGCTATCAGCAATTGATGACCGAGCGATCGCAAGTCTGATATTCTGGCGGCTATGAAAAATATGGCCGACCGCTACAATCCACAAGAAGTTGAATCTCAAGTTTACGCATGGTGGGAAAACTCAGGTTATTTTAAATCTGAAGATCAATCCACGAAGCCACCCTTTTCAATTATTTTACCTCCACCGAATGTCACAGGTTTTTTGCACTTAGGCCATGCGCTTGATCACACGATTCAGGATTTATTGATTCGCTGGAAACGTATGAGTGGCTTCAATACCATGTGGCTTCCTGGAACGGACCACGCGGGTATCGCCACGCAAACGGTAGTAGAAAAAGAATTAAAAAAGAAGAACATCACGCGACACCAATTGGGCCGTGAAAAGTTTGTTGATGAAGTTTGGAAGTGGAAGCATGAATACGGAGACCGTATTTACCGTCAGATGCGCCGCCTGGGCGATTCATGCGACTGGGAACGCGCAACGTTCACTTTGGACGAAGGCGTTTCAAATGCCGTTAAAAAAGTTTTTGTTACACTTTACAAAAAAAATTCCATCTACAAAGGCTTGAAGCTTGTTAACTGGAGCGGCCCTTTAGAGACGGCCATTTCTGATTTGGAAGTTGAATACCAGCAGGTTAAAGGCGGCATGTATCACATCAACTACCCTGTTGATGGTACAGATCAATTTTTAACTGTAGCGACAACGCGCCCGGAAACTATGCTGGGTGATACCGCTCTATGCGTTCACCCCGATGACGAGCGTTACAAAAACCTGATCGGCAAAACTGTAACGGTTCCTCTGATTAACCGTAAAATTAAAATCATCGCTGATACATATGTCGACCGCGAATTCGGTTCAGGCGTTGTGAAGATCACTCCTGCGCATGACTTTAACGATTACAAAATCGGAAAGTCTCACAATCTGGAGTTCATTAATATTTTAACTAAAAAGTGCGAGCTGAATGAAAACGCGGGTCCTTACAAAGGACTTAAAGTTGCGGAAGCGCGCAAAAAAGTTTTAGAAGATTTAAAAGCGCAAAACCTTTTAGTAAAAGAAGAGCCGCATGTTCATTCTGTTGGCCACTGTTCGCGTTCGGGCGCGGTTGTAGAGCCATTTCTGTCAGAGCAATGGTTTATGAAGATGCAGGAGTTGGCTGTTCCTGCAAAACGCGTTGTTGAATCCGGCACTTTACGTTTCGAACCTGAGTCGTGGACAAAAGTTTATCTTCATTGGATGAACATCATCGAAGACTGGTGTATTTCTCGCCAATTGTGGTGGGGTCACCGAATTCCGGCGTGGCACTGCGGATCCTGCAGTAAGCATACGGTAAGCGAAGAAGCTCCTACTCACTGTGAACACTGTCAGAGTAAAGACATCAAGCAAGAGGATGACGTTCTTGATACGTGGTTCAGTTCTGCCTTATGGGCATTTTCTACAATGGGCTGGCCAAGCGAAGATACAAAAAGCGTTGAAACCCAAAAGACTTTTTACCCGACAAATTATCTGGTAACCGGTCACGATATTATCTTCTTCTGGGTTGCACGGATGATCATGATGGGGCTTGAATTTAAAAAAGATGTTCCGTTCCGAACAGTTTACATTCACGGGCTCGTTCGCGATTCTCAGGGCCGTAAGATGTCAAAGTCTCTCGGCAACTCTGTTGATCCGATTGATATGATCGAAAAATACGGAGCTGATGCCTTACGCTTCAGCTTCCTGGCGCATTTGTTCTCAGGGAAAGATTTTAAATTCAGTGAACAAAGGGTTGAAGGTTACAGAAACTTTATGAATAAAGTTTGGAACGCTTCACGCTTTGTTTTAACTAACCTGCAGGACTTTCAAGTGCCGAAAGAAGGCTTGAATGCCATGCCGCCAAAAGCGCATCTTTCAGTTTACGATCAGTGGATTATTACAAAACTTGCGGACACAGAAAAACGCGTATCAGAAGCTTTAGAGCACGAGCGCTTCTCTGATGCAGCTACGGCTTTATATCAGTTCATCTGGAATCAATTCTGCGACTGGTATATCGAGTTCACAAAACCGATCATGAATTCGTCTTCAGTAGACGAAAAGCATACAACTCAACTGGTAATGGCACATGTACTGAACCGCATTTTGCGCTTATTGCATCCGTTCTGCCCGTTTATAACAGAAGAAATTTACAAGAGCCTTCCGTTGAAATCTGAAGCTTGCATTATTGATTCATATCCTACGGTAGAAAACGACCGCGAGCTTCTTGCATTTGCAAGCCCGCAGGCTGAACTTGAAGTTGACGTTGTAAAAGAAGTTATTACGGCCATCAGAAACATCCGCGGTGAAAACCGTATCAGTCCTGCCGTTAAGTTAAATGTCCGTCTGGGTGTTGTTCATGATGATGTACAAAAGATTCTGAGCCACAACCGGTCTGCGATCATGACATTAGCCCGTCTTGAAAATATGGAGATCGGCGAAGAAGGTAACTTAATGAAATGTGCAGTAGCCCCGGTTGCTATCGGCGAGGCGCGCGTAAAAGTTATTATCCCGCTTGAAGGTCTGGTGGATTTTGACGAGGAAATCAAACGCATTCAAAAAACAATCGAGAAGCTTGAAAAAGACGTCTCGTTGCTGACGAACAAACTCTCTAACGAAAAATTTGTTCAAAACGCAGATGAGGATGTTGTTGCTGCAGATCGCGTTTTGTTACAACAGTCGAAAGAACAGGTTGTTTCTCTTAAAGAGTCGCTGACGAGATTTCAGTAATTGAGTTTACGGGCAACTACGCTGGTTGAAAGTTTGTTGCCTTATGGGCAACTGCGCTGGTTAAAAGTTTGTTGCCCTATGGGCAACTACACCTTGAATTCTCTTCGCTGAGGCCGCTGCAGTTGATGCTGTATTCAGATCTGGAAATATTAAATGAATCAAGTTTTCCGTTCTTAATGGCGAAGGCAACTTCTTCGCCCTGGGCGAAGTAAACGCGCGCGGCGCGCTCTTCAGTCAGAACCTGCGCCCCTTCTTTTAATGACTCGATATAGGCTTCGTTCGGATTGTCAGTTTGATCGCTCGTAAGGTTATCGATCTCAAGCGCCCCGTATGAATTCAAAGTATAAGAAGATAACCGGCGATTCGGTGTTACACCGTCAGGGTAATCGTAATCCACACGGATTCTTTTTTTCGTTCCGCTTTTGTCTGTAATATCAAACTGTGACCAGTCATCAATCTGCACGACTGACTCTCCCAGAGTGGGCCGCAACATCGCCAGCAGATTATCAGGCGTGGGCTCGGCTTGCGGGCCGGAATTCACTGAGCTTAAGTGAAGGCATTTTTCAACTTCCTTCATGTGATTCGCAAAATTTCTTAAGATAGCTTCGTTAACTACGGGATTCTGAGGTGCAGGAGCTGCAAATGTTCGGTCAGAACTTGTAACAGCCGCTGCAGGCAATTGTACAGGCTTTGTAGCAGTGGCCGATTCACTCTCTAGCGTCTCTTCAATTTCAGTTTCTTCGATTGGCTTGCGCGGTTTCTTACCTTTGACGTAGAAAAACCCCATAACAAATACCAGTGCTGCAGCAACAAGAAGAATATGGCGGTCTTTCATAACTGAAAAATTACTTTACCAGTCCGATCTCGCGAAGACGCTGCATCAGAAACTCGTGCGAGCTGATATCAGCATACTTGGCTCCCGAACCTTTGCACGACTCAAGACAGCTTAGCACCGCTTCAGGGTGAGGGTGCATGAAGAACGGCATTGAGTAACGGGAAGTGTTTTTGCCGTCTTGCGGATTGATAACCCGGTGAGTGGTTGAAGGAATAACGTCATTAGTGATTCTCGCCAGCATATCACCGGCATCAACGATCAATGTACCGTAGTCACTTTCAATATCCAGCCAAGTGCCGTCACGGTCTTTTAGCTGCAGACCAGAAGTGGTAGCTGCAGGAAGAATGGTAATGAAGTTGATATCTTCGTGAGCCGCGGCGCGAACGCAACGTGGGTCAACGCCTTCCGGAATCGGTGGGTAATGCAATAAACGTAAAATTGAATTTCCTTCTACAACCATATTAGTGAAGAAGTCTTTTTCTACGCCTAATGGGTAAGAAAGCGCTTCCATCATTTGGATGCCGGCTTTCTCTAGCTGGTTAAATAATTTTTCAAAAACCGGGCGGAATTCAGGAACAGAATCATCCGGCCAGATATTCGGTGGATAGTATTTTTCAAATTCATGACCCGGCTCAACCTCGCGGCCGACGTGCCAGAATTCTTTAAGATCTTTTACTTCTGCGCCTTTTGCGTGTTCTTTTCCGAAAGCTGTGTAACCGCGCTGACCGCCGCCACGCTCAGAAATGTAAGATAGCTTTTGTTTTTCAGGAAGTTTGTAGAATTTTTCTAAAATCTGATAGGCTTCAGCCAACAACTCAGCAGGCACATCGTGATCTTTCAAAATAATAAAACCGTAATCTTTGATACCGGTAAAAAGCTGTTCGATGAATTTAACTTTTTCATCCTGCGTACCGTGCGTGTAAGCAGCTAAGCTTAATGTCGGAACTTTTCTCAATGTCGATGGAGCTTGAGTTGTTGTTTGCATATACCCCTTCACAATCGTTGTTGCCGCTCGTGCGGCGTGAAAAAAATTTTGTTAATTATTATCAATTTTGCAGAAAAATATCAAAGACAATTACTTGGTCCTTCGAGAGGAACTCGAAGTGGATATCGCCATCATAAAGCCTGAACGCATGTTTATTTCGATATGGAGACTCTTTTGACTCGAAACCTTTGTACAAAACCGGGCGAGGATCCTGTTTCAGCACTTCAATGATGACTTCTTTTAGCTCTGGCCGGCCGGATTTTTCGCTCCACTTTTGCAAAATTTCCATACTATGCGGGTTGAATTCGACTGAAATTTTGCCAGGTGACACTTCCTGCGCCCAACCGCCTTTGGCATTCGGCACGCTTTCAATATGAGGAAGATAAGGTTTTATATCGAGAACCGGAGTGCCATCCACCAAATCGGCACCCGCTAAAATAAGTGTGTCACCTTTAATTTCAACAATTTCAACAAGTGAAAGACCGATCGGATTCGGCCGGTGCGGAGATCTTGTGGCAAAAACTCCGATGCTTTCACCTTCCATTCGAGGTGGGTGAACTTTCGCGTGAAATCGTGCGCTGGTATTTAAATGAAAAACAAACTGAATCCATAAATGGGAATAGCCTTCCAGGCCCTGAAGAGAAATCTCAGGCTGAAACTCAGATTTGATTTTTAACTCTGAATACGCTTTTTTTACCAGGCCCGATTGGCGCGGAACTCCGAATTTATCCGGGTAGCATGATTTAATAATTCCGATCGGAGAAAAAGTGAAAGAATCGCTCATACGGCGATTTTTTTAAGCCATCTGTTCAGGTTTGTCACTTTTTCTTTATCTAAATTCAGCGGTTTAAAGTAAACGAGTTCGCCCTCTTGCTTTTCAAACTGGATATCGACGACCACGTCCTTCGCAAAGTTGATTTGTACGGTTTTATTTTCAATGTTGCCGGGCACCTGAGCTATACTTTTTACACTCAGTCTTTCACTGGAAAGAGTTTTGAGTTCACCCCATGGATGATCGCTTCCGAAACTGAAGAGAATCTTGCGGTACGATTTCAAATTCACTACTGTCTTTTTTACTTCGGAAGGCGCCTGAGTTAACGGTGAATTCGCTTCAATCGGGGCAGTATTCACGGGCACAGTCTGTTCTGATTTTGCTTCCGGCTGAACTTTCCAGACTAATTGATCAAGCAAGAAAAAGAAAATGGATGCGTTCAAGATGAAACTTGGCCAAGCCAACGGGCCTTTCCACGCTTGTGAGCCCACATTCAGAATTTGAACTCCTAAATAAGCACCGACAAGAATCAAAACGTACTTCCAGGCCTTCTGCGAACCGGATAATAAAATAGATCCGATAACTAAACTGCAGGCTGCCAGCATAAGACTGATGTATCCGGCACTTTGAATTGCGGGCCAAAACTGAAACTGTGACCACGCAACCTGACCCTGCATTTTAATAACTGTTAAATGTAAACCCATGTTGATAAAAGGAGCCAGAATCAGGGAAACCCCGAAAAATCTGATGACTCCTTTTCGTTCGAGAAACCGAACCAACTTCATATTAAATCACTTTTTTGTCTTCAGACTCGTCTTTAAAATTCATCTGCACAATGACATCGTCAGATTCGTCCTCTGTTACGACAGCACGCTCTGCCTGCTTCATCTTCACGGCAACCGGTACTGTTTCCGGAATGGGCCGTTGAAAAGATTCGTTTTGCGCTGCCGCTGAGTGCTGGGAATCACGCGCCTGTTGCGGCTTACGGTGAGATTCAATCGCATGGGTGGCCGCAATGACCAGACAAATCGCTAATGGGTCAAACACGCTCACTAAGATTAAAATCAAAGCCGAAACCACGTGATCGATATTCATATTGAAAGCTTTAGAAATGTAAATCAGCGGGCCGACCTTCTTCTTCACTTCAATAATCTTTAAATTAGATTGCGTCAGAACTCTTTCGCCATCGTTGTATTTTTTATTCAGCTCTTGAATGACCGGCTCTAATTCAGCACGCATTTTCATTCTTTTCGTCACACGCGTGGCCGGAATTTCTTCTACCATTTTATTTAATCGCGCAAGTTCAGCTGTAACTAATGACTGTTGCGTTTTAATACTCTCAAGTTTTACTGTTTCAGTTTCTAATACCGAAGAAGCTGACTGATATGCGTCCGAAAGGAATCCGTAGATACCCACACTCGTGATTACGCTCAGAATAACAATCGCAAATGTCAGATAGGTTTTATAAACAGCATTATGAACTTTCCAGGTTTGGTGAAGATAGGCTGCAAGAACGAACTTCGCAAATTCAAGTGCACCCGCCATTAACCAAACGGCAATGATCGCTCCTGAAAACAGTGCGCCCAATCCCGTAATAGAAAAGTAAGCTCCAAGTGAAGCCACTCCCCCCGCTGCCATAACTAAGCCGATTGTAATCCACAATGAAACCATATGATCTCTTTTCGGAATCTGTGGCGATATCTTAATGAGACAATGATCGAGCTTGCAACGTAATGTAACAAACCCGACCTATGTCAAAAAGCTTTAACGGTTTAGCTTTTGAAGTTTCTTTGGAAGACTTAAGTCCGGATAGTAAGATGGTTTGAATTTCAGAACCGGATTCTTCTTCAACTCAGCCAAGGCCTCTTTAATAGAGCGGTCCAGCTGCGGATCGCGGCCCGCCTGATAATCTTCAGGAGTCATTTCGACTTCAATGTCAGGATCAACTCCGTAGTTTTCAACCTTCCACTCGTTGTCTTTAAACCAGAAGCTGTATTCCGGCTGCGTAACCCACGTGCCGTCTTTTAATGTGTACTGGCCATTGATGCCGATGATTCCGCCCCATGTGCGTTTACCAACAAGTTTACCGAGTTTCAAAAGCTTAAAACAGTGCGGGAAAATATCGCCGTCACTTCCGGAAAATTCATTTGCAATCGCGACCATCGCGCCCGGAGTATACAGCGGATATTTCATTAGTCCCTGGTAACGAGTTTCATCAAAGCCGATCGTTTTTTGCGCCAGAACTTTCAACAAATGCTGAGACACATGGCCCCCGCCGTTGAAGCGTACGTCAATAATCATTCCTTCACGGTCAGATTCGGCAATGAAGTGTTTGTAGAATTCAGCATAACCGTAAGGGCCCATATCAGGAATGTGAACGTAACCTAAACGGCCTTTAGATGCCTCATGAACATATTTTTTATTTTGTTCGACCCATTCACGGTACCACGCCAAATTCATCTGTGCGTTTGGTTTGACTTCAACGACTTCTGTTTTCGCTGAGCCCTTACGCTGAACCGTTAAAGCAACCGGAATTTTTACTTTGTTCTCTAAAAGCTCGTAAAGATCAGATGCCTTTTCAAAAGTAAAACCGTCGACAGCCAAGATTCGGTCTCCTTCGGTTAAACGAACACCCATCATCGACAGCGGCGTTTCACTTCCTGCATCCCACGATGTTCCTTTTAAAAGACGGTCGATGCGGTAAGACTTTGTTTTCGGATCATAAGTAAAAAAAGCGCCTAGACGGCCGTGACCGACTCCCGCACCCACACGGTTGTAGTCTCCCATCATTTCATAACAATGAGATGTTCCCAGCTCGCCCTGCATCTCCCACATTAAATCTGAAAACTCAGAACGTGTGCTGACTTTTTTAAGAAGTTTAAGATAACGCGTGTAGATTACATCCCAGTCAATTTTTGAAAGGTCTTTTCTCCAGAAATGTTCTTTTTGTAAAATCCAGGCTTCACGGTACATTTGCATCCATTCCTGACGCGGATCGATCTTAAGTTTGATTCTCGTGACATCAACGTATCCATCTTTTTTACCGACTTGTTTTTCTTCAGTGGGTTTCGCTTTAGTTTCAAGTAAGCGAAGCTTCGAATCCGTTAAAAATAACGCATGCGACTTAGAGGCATTCACCGCGCTGTATGAAACGTTGCCCTGGAAAACCACCTCTTTGCAGTCTTCAAATTTGTAAAGGTAAACAACAGGATTCGCCTCTGCACCGTAACGTGGGTGCTGAGTGCTGGCAAAAATCTTTTTACGCGTGTAAAGAACGCCTCCTTTAACAGCCGTGATTCTCGAATATCCACCCATTTCTACCTTAAACGGAAGCACGCGGTCTTCGATTCCATCAAATTCTATTTCAACTTTTATTTCAGGAGCTTTTTTCTCTTTTTCAGACTTAGCTTCTTCTTTTTCGGAAGCCTTAGGATTTTGTAAAGGCGCTTGAAAAGGATTTTCCGCTTTTTCGTTAAGTGCAACCACAAAGGGTTTCATCGCAAAAGGGAATCCAAGATCAAAATGAGTTTCATTATAAACAGGTGCAAACTCTCTTACTCCCAGGAAATATAAATACTTCCCTTCCGGATCAAAACTCGGTGAAGAGTCCGTACAAACCGGGTTCAGCAATAGCTGCAACTGGTTTTTCTGAGTGTCATAGAGCCAAATTCCGCTTCTTCGGCTGTCAACAGGAGCGCTGTAAGCGATGTAACGCCCGTCGGGCGACCAGTCAAATTCAGATGGCCTCGCAAAATTACCTTTTTGCATTTCAGAAATGGATTTATAAGAATTTTTCTTAAGATCCAAAAGGTAAACCTCGCCCCGGTGATTCACAACAACAGCTTGATCAGCTTTTGGAGAAGTTCTTATCTCCCAGATTTTTCCCCAATGAACCTGCGGGAACAGCGGTTTGCGCTGACCGGTTTTGAGGTCAAACAGGTACAGGCCTTCATCTTCTTCTCCGGCCGCCGCAGCTGCAATCAGTTTACTTCCGTCAAAATTGTAATTCGGACAAACATAACGAACGCCTCTTTCCGCATCGAGCTCTTTAACCGGGCCACTGAATGGAGGAACCAGAAAGAGATGTCCACGGGTGACTACGGCAAGTTCAGATGCAACTGGGTGAATAGCGGCGTGCTGAAAATTCTTAGACCAATTTTCATAGCGGGGAACACTTTGGACGCCAGTCGTTGCCGCAGAGATATCAACCTTCTGCTCGGTTTTTGTGTCGACATTGTAGGTAAAAATTTCAGCTCCGCATTGGTAAACCAAAGTATTGCCGTGTGCACGCAGTGAGCGGCAATAGTATTCAAGATGATTGGTTAAGCGCTTAATGTTTTGTCCGTTCAAATCACAAACATAAACGTTCGCCACACCTTCATGATCGGTAATAAAATAAATGTTTTTTCCGATGACTTCAGGTTTTGAAATATTGGTCTTAATGTTTTTCAGAATTCGCTGAAACTTGCCGGTCCCCTGCTTAGTCCAAATGACACCGGCCGTTCCGCCGCCGTAACGCTTCCAGCGAGCCGGGTCTCCGGACATTCTGGCCAGAACTTCGAATCCTTTACCCTGATAGTAATAACTTGCAGGCCCCAGATCCACTTTCTTGAAATCGCGGGTTTTGATATTAAGCTCGTAAATATGCTGCTGCCGGCGCGGATAGCCTTCAATTCCAGACATGAAGTACAGAGTTTCATTGTTCTTCCAGCCGGTAATACGCATAACACCAAGCCAAGTTAACCGTTCGGCGAAACCGCCGTTAGAAGGCATCAAATACACATCGCCTTCAGATGCTGTGTCCGTACAGACATAGGCAACATTCTTTCCGTCCGGCGAAAAGCACGGTGACAGGATATGGCCTCTATTCGACGTTAATCTTTGTGCAGAACCACCTTCACGCGGGACTGACCACATGTCATCGTCTGAAATAAAAACAATATGAGTGTCAGAAATTGTCGGTTGCGAATAGTATCCTTGATTCATATGAAAATCCTTCTCTGGCATTATGAACTTCTTGCAATTTGATTGGCTCTAAAACTATAGAATCTCATCTCAACATCGACAATCAGTTTCACTCTTAAGTCATTCGATTTTCCTTGAAGTTTAGACATGGCTTGTATAAGTTTTAGCTTTTAAATAACCGGAGTAAAAAATGAGCACATCCTATTGGCTGGACCGCACGTATCGCAGCGATAAAAAAAATTATGATGTCGTTATCGTAGGTGCCGGAATCTCAGGGCTATCAACGGCTTTTTGGCTGAACAAAGAAGACCCATCATTAAAAATTGCCATCGTTGAGAAACACCGAATTGGATTCGGTGCGTCCGGACGTAATGCCGGGTTTATCACTTGCGGCTCAGTCGAACACTTCAACCGTTTAATTTCAAAACACGGCTTGCAGGAAGCGGTCGATATCTGGAAGTTCGCAGAAACCAACCTTAAACTTTTGCAAGAACACATCATTCAGGAAAACGGCAAAGAAATCGAATTCGCAAAACGCGGAGCTTATTCACTTGCGGCACAGGACAATGAATTTAAAGAATTGCAGAACGTTGCTAAAACAATGCGCGAGCTGAACATTCCTGTTGAAACTTACAGTTCTTCCGAAGTTGAAAAAAATGTCGGCGCAAAAAATTTCGTTGGCGGCATCAAGTATCTTGATGATGCAGAAACAAATCCGGTTCTGTTACTGGAACTGATGCGTTCAAAAATCAAAGCTGATCTTTTTGAAGGTACTGAAGCTCACCGCTACGAACAGACGGCAGAAGGCACACGCATTCTGAAAACCGACAACGGTGACTTCGAAACTTCAATGATCATTTACTGTTTAAACGGTTACTCTCCGAACTTGCATCCTTACTTTGATGATAAGATCTATGCGACACGCGCACAAATTCTCATGATGGAAAAAGCTCCGCCATTTATGGACGGGCCTTGCTACGCCAATTTCTATCTGGATTACTTCCGCCAAATGCCAAACGGCGCTTTACTGATCGGCGGATTCCGCCAATTGGAGAAAACAACGGAAGTGGGTTACTCAGACCACATTACTCCTGTTATTCAAAATGCATTACATGATTTCGTAAAAGAACATTTGCCGACACTGCGGGATAAAAAAGTAACTCACCGCTGGAGCGGCATCATGGGATTCTCCCGTGACGGTCAGCCGATGATCGGAGCTTTGCCTGAAGACAACCAGGTTTACTTCGCGGGCGGTTACACCGGTCATGGCATCGGCCTGGCGTTTAATACGGGTAAATCGCTTGTGGATATGATCTTCGGCCGTGATGTACCGGCATGGCTCTCTGCAAGACGTTTCAGTTAATTTTTAAGGAGAATTTATGATTAAGATTTTATTTTCAGTTCTATTTGTTTCTCATGCGGCAGTAGCTGCAATCAAAGTAGGTCTCGTCCTGGATAAAGGCGGAAAAGACGACAAGTCTTTTAATACTTCGGCTTACGAAGGCTCTGTTAAAGCTCAAAAAGAACTGGGCATCGAGTTAAAGTATGTGGAAGCTACGGACACGAACTCTTTTGAAGTCTTACACAGAAATTTTGCGCAAAAAAAATATGACTTAGTCATCGGTATCGGCTTTGCGCAGGCTGATGCGGTAAAAAAAGTGGCTGCCGTCTTTCCACAAACACAATTTGCCATCGTTGACGGCGATGTGACGGCTCCGAATGTCCGCGCCTTGTTGTTTGAAGAACATGAAGGTTCATTCCTAGTGGGAGCGGCCGCAGCTATGAAATCAAAGACCGGCGTAGTCGGCTTCATCGGTGGAATGGATATTCCATTAATCCGCAGATTTCAAAAAGCTTATGAAGCGGGAGCAAAACACGTAAACCCGAAAATCAAAGTTATTACCAACTACATCGGTGTAACCGGCGAAGCTTGGAACAATCCTGCTAAGGCAAAAGAGATCGCGCTTTCGCAGGCCGGGCAAAAAGCCGATGTCATTTTTCATGCAGCGGGGGCTTCAGGTTCAGGACTTTTCGATGCGGCCGCTGAAAAGAAAATTTACGCGATCGGCGTTGATTCAAACCAGAACTGGATCAAACCGGGTGTGGTCCTCACAAGCATGTTAAAGCGCGTAGACGTGGCCGTGTTTGAAACGATCAAACAGGCCAATAGCAAAGCTTTTAAACCTGGTGTTGTGCGCTTCGGCCTTAAAGACTCAGGCGTTGACTGGGCTCTCGATAAAAATAACGACATGTTGTGGAGCGAGCCTGAGAAAACAAAATTAGGCGAAATAAAAAAGCAAATTATCGCGAAAAAGATTTCTGTACCTGATTATTACGTAACGAAGTAAGCCGGTCGCTCAGTGGCTTATATTGAATTCAGAAACATCACGAAGAGTTTCGGCGACTGCGTAGCTTGCCACGATGTCTCTATTTCAATTGCGAAATCTGAAATCCATTCCATTATCGGTGAAAATGGTGCCGGCAAATCCACATTGATGAAACTGCTTGGAGGCATAGACCCCGTTACGTCCGGTGATCTTTTTTTGAATCAAAAAGTTTACAAGCCCGAGTCCGCGCAGGATGCATTTAAAAATAAAATTGCGTTCATCCATCAGCACTTCGTTTTAGCTGAACAGCTGAGCGGCCTCGAGAATATTCTTTTGAGTTATAGTTCAAGCCGTTTTTCACTAATGACAAAGAATTCTTCTGAAGTTTTAACTGCAGCAAACCAAATTCTGACCCGGTTTAACTGGAAGATTGATTTGAACAAACTTGTCAGCAGGCTGAGTGTCGGTGAACAACAGCGTCTCGAAATTTTAAAAGCGCTGCTGCAAGAACCTGACATTATTATTTTTGACGAACCGACGGCCGTATTAACTCCGCAAGAATCTGAAGAGCTGATGCAGTTTATTCTGCAGCTTAAAAAAGAAAATAAAACCATCATTCTCATTTCACACAAGCTTAATGAAATTAAATCGGTTTCAGATTCAATCAGTGTTTTAAGGCATGGCCGTTTAGTTCAGTCAAAGCCCGCACAAGAGTTATCGATTGAACAAATGGCAGAGCTGATGATTGGCCGCCAAGTTGTTAAAAGCACAGCTTTGGAACGACCTCCGCAAAGAGAAGCAATGCTCTCGGTTCCAAACACCAGTATTTCTCTTTTAAAATCTGAAATTTTCGGAGTGGCCGGTATTGAAGGTAACGGCCAAAGCCTTTTGATTTCCCGTTTATTGCAGGAAATGACGAAGCTTAATATCAAGTACGGGGATATCACAGAAGACCGCATTAAGCTTTCTGTATTCGAAGGAATGAATTTGTGGGAGCACATGCTCTTAAAACACAAAAACGAATTTTTAAGTAAAGGTCTGATCTTTGAATTACGCCTCAAAAAAGTGACAGAAGATCTTGTTAAAAGCTGGGACGTGCGCCCTCCTGATATTGATAAACCGCTTTCAGAATTTTCAGGTGGCAACCAGCAGAAATTTGTTGTCGGTCGCGAACTGTGGAACCAGCCTCAGGTTTTACTGGCCGCGCACCCTACCCGCGGTGTCGATTTAGGTGCGCAAGAGCACATTCATAAATCGCTGCTTGAATTTTCAAAACACAAAAAAGCTGTTGTTCTGGTTTCTTCCGACCTAAATGAAGTTTTGTATCTTTCGGACCGCTTTGTGATTTTGAATAAGAATAAAATTTACGGCCCATTCAACCGCGGCGAACTTAATGAACAACAGATCGGTCTGATTATGGCTGCCGACAACAACGAAGGCATAAAACTGGCGGGTGAGTTATGATCTCATCCCTGAACAGTAAAAAACTCGCGCCGTGGCTGGGGTTAATCGCCGGCCTGGTGCTCTGCTGCTTATTGGCGTTATTCTTTAATGAAAGCCCATGGCACGTTTTTAAAATCCTGACGACGAGCTTCTACAATTCAAAATTTGATTTAGGACTTACTTTATTTTACACCACTTGCCTGATTTTTTCAGGACTGGCTTTCGCCGTGCCGATGAAAGCCGGCTTATTTCACATCGGAAGTGAAGGGCAAATCTTATTCTCAGCTTTAATAGCCGCTTATCTTGGTACAGCCATTGTACCATTCGATAACTCTTTTAGTTTCGTTGTTTCAGTTGCCATTATTTTAATTTCTTCAATGGCAGCAGGAGCCGCAAGCGCCATCCTGATTGCCTTTTTCAAAATATTGAAACAGGCCCATGAGGTTGTTGTGGCGATCATGCTTAACTTTATTTTCGCCGCAGTTACAACCTGGCTTACCGTCAATCGGTTGCAAAGCCCTACCTCGCAAAATCCGGAAACGGCTCTTATGAATGAGTCTTTTCAGTTTTTAAAAAACGATTATCTAAAAACCTATTTCGAAAACTCACCTGTGAGTGTATTTCTATTTGCGGCTCTTGGGTGCTGTGTGCTGCTTCACTATGTTGAGCGCCGTACTTTTATCGGTTACAAAATCCGCGCTTATGGTGCCAACCCGCATGCCGCCACCCGCCTGGGCTTCAGCCAGAATGAAATTTTGATGATGAGCCTCGGATTAGCCGGCGTTTTTTCAGCAGGCGTCGGGCTCACTGAAGTATTCGGAAACGCCTTTCAGTATAAGATAGGATTTTCTCCGCAGTACGGATTCCTGGGCATTGCCGTGTCTTTATTGGCTCAGCAAAATTTTTTAGGAATTATCGGATCAGCGTTTTTAATGGCCTGCCTTCACAAAGGGGCTTCTGACCTGGATCTTGAAACAGAACGCCTCACACGGGATTTTTCGCGCGTGCTTCAGGCTATAATTATTTTCTCAGTGGCGGCTTCTTATTACATCGCTAACCTTAAGAGGAAGAAGTAATGGATTCAGCACTTGTTCTCATATTTCTTTCTGCCCTCAGAGTTTCGTTACCGTTACTGTTCGCAGCCACAGGCGGATACTTTTCTGAAAAGTCAGGTGTGGCCCAGATTGCTCTTGAAGCGTATTTGCTGATCGGTGCTTTTTCTGCGGCAACATTTACCTACTATTCTAAATCCTTACTCGTGGGGTACCTGGCGGCCGCTGTTTTAACTGCGCTTTTTTCACAGATATTTTCTCTGTTGATTCTGAAATTCAAAGGTAATTCGATCGTGATCGGAACCGGTTTGAACTTGCTGGCGATGGGAATCATCCCGATTATCAGCAAAACTATTTTCAACTCGACAGGCTCAACACCGTCGATTGAACTGGCGCAGCCGGCACCGTATTTTCCGTACGTTGTTTTAGTGATCACCCTGGCTGTTTCTTACTGGCTTTCCGAAAAAACAATCTGGGGCCTGCAAATGAAATTCGCAGGAGAAAAGAAGCTGGCTTTACAATCCGTCGGCATCAGCCCTGCTGTACGCCAGTGGCAATCATTGACATTCTCTGCGCTGGTAACCGGTTTAGGCGGCGCAGTCCTGTCGACTTCATTATCGTCGAACTATTCGCCTTTGATGAGCTCTGGCCGCGGCTTTATTGCACTGGCCGCCTTGATCTTCGCCGGCTGGAATTTAGCCCGGGCTTTACTGGTGTGTCTGTTCTTCGGGTTATGTGAAGCGTTACAAATTCAAATGCAATCGAACGAAGCGATTTCAACTTATGTAGCTGCAGAATTCATACAAATGATTCCCTACGTGGCCACACTTATAGCGCTATTGATTCTTCGTTCGAAGTACCCGCCTGCCGAATTAAAATAAAAAATTTGGGCTGTTTTAACTTGGAAATTTATCCTAATCGGAGCAAAATCTCGGGCATTAGGAGATCACAATGAAAAGCTTAATTTCTGTATTATTCTTTGCTGTTATTACAAGCTCAACAACGGCGTACTCTTGGGGCGGACGCGGGCACGCGACTTTATGCGAAGCTGCTGTCTTTTTAGTTAAGTCACCTGAGCTAAAAGAGTTTTTAACCACACGCCCGCATATCATGGGCCACCTTTGCAATATTCCGGACATTTACTGGAAGTCTCTTCCGTCAGATATCAGAAAGTCAGGCGACCCGGGTCATTACTTCAATCCTGAAAAACTGGGATTAAAAGTAGAAGAAGTTCCTGTTGATTATAAAAAAATCGTCGAGCAATACACCGGTAAGCCGAATAAAATGAACGAAGGACAGACTCTGTACTCGATCCCTGATGACGTGGGTTCTGCGTGGTGGCGCGCCGATCAATTCTACCGTTTAGCGGTTGAAGGTGCAAAAAAAGCAAAAGCAAATAATCCGCCAAAAGACTGGAAAGAAACTCAAGATAACAAGTTACCATTCAACGAAGGCACTTACCAAATGATGACCAACATGGGGATCATGGGCCACTTCGTAGGCGATTTAGGCCAGCCTTTTCATGTGACCTCTGATCACGACGGCTACGCAGCCAACCACGGCGGAATCCACAGCTATTACGAAGAACAAGTCGTCGCTTTTTTCGACGGGGATATGATGTCAAAAATCATTAAAGAAGCAAAAGCGATGAAGAACCCGAAGTTCACCCAGTATGAATCAACAATCGAAAATTTGAGAGCGCTGAGCATGCTGTCTTATGCAGATATTAAAGAGGTTCTTAAGGCAGACAAGGTGATTAAGCCTTCTGTTCTGACAATCGACAAAGGCATGAGCAACAAAAAGGCCGCAGAAAGAAAACCAGCAGCAGAAAACTACAAGGCTTTCGAAAAATTGATCATCCGCCAAATGGCGCGATCAAGTGTACTGTTAGCGCATATGTGGGAACAAATGTACAAAGAAGCGGGTTCTCCACAAGTTAGCGAATACGGAAGTTACCTGTACCCATTCACACCCGATTTCGTAAAACCTGATTACTTCTAAAAAAGTAAATTTAAATTGAACCTAAAAAAGCGGATGAATTATCCGCTTTTTTTATTTCAAAAAATCATAAAGGAGTTTCCGAAGTGCCCGCCAATGACGGGCTACGATTAGAAGACGTATTTAAGCGATACTTGATTCAGCAGGTTCAACGAATTTAACTGTTGAGAAGCTGACGCTGTCAAAGTGCCGTCGATCGTTAACCGGTTTAACTGTATTCCCAGGCCCGCGCTGATGGCGGTTGAATTCAACCCATTCGTGTACTCAGAAAGTCCGCCGGTGGCCGCTGCCAGATATCCTGATGGATAACCCACCTCATCCCGTGATTGATTAATTAGGACAGTTTGCCTGATGGACGATCTTATCTTTAACCACGTTGTGGCCTGCGATTCGAAACCGAACCACACCGGCAATGTTGTATTCACAAATGCCTGATCACAAGTGAGTCCGTTCAGCATCCGGCAGTCTACTTTTATTGTGTTGATTTCACCGCCCCAAAAAAGATCGTTGAATTCCTTCGTGTTGCTGTCCACTAAACCCAGGCGCAGAGTTTGGATAATGTGAAATTCTGTTTCGGTACCTACGGCCTCTACTTTTACCGGCTCTCGTGTGAAAGTAGCATAAGCTTCCAAGTTATCACCGAGGTAGGTTAAACCCGCGCTAAGGCCTCCTGAACCATCGAATTTGTCTGCCGGTGCTTGCACCTTATTAATGAATGCGCTCATTGCAGTGACCTGCCAGGCGCCAATCTCGGCCGCGACAGCCAGGCCTGCCGTGTTTTCTTTTTGGTTTGAAACTTTGTCGTGATAATCCGAATAAAAAACTGATGTCGCCCAGTTAGCTTCATCTGTTTCACCAGCTAAAAATACATGGACCGGGTTTTGTTGCAATCGGTAGCTGTAACCCAGAGAGTTTATGAACTGCCGGGTTCTATAGACTGCTTCATTTTGATGGCCCAGGGCTACGGCGTAGCTTTTTTCTTTCCAGCGTCTCACAACTATAACTTCACCGTTTGACGTTGAGGTCGCAGAAGCACTGGCAATAGAAGAGCCGGTTTCAAACGCGGCCATCTCATCGAGATAATTCAGATCGATCGGGTTTAAAAAAAGAAGTTGCTCGTCGGTTAAGTGTGGAGAGCTGTTAAGAGCGGCCAGCCTGGCTTTCGTAGCATTCGCCAAACCGCAAGTTAGAAATACTGCCAGAATTAAAAGTGATTTCACTGGGTCAGACTACTCGAAGTCCGTTCAGTGTTCTAGAAATAAAAAAGCCCCGGTTTCCCGAGGCTTTTCGTGTAACTTTTCAGTTACTAATCCCTTTAGGAGATTAGTACCAGTAAGTCATACCCAACATAGCTAACAAGTTGTTGCCGTTTAACTGTTGGTTTGTAGAACCTTGTAAAGTACCGTCTACAGTGATTTTGTTGAATTTCAAACCAGCACCTGCAGTAACAACTGTGTCGTTAGCGCCTGGAGCAAGTTCAGAAGTAGTAGTACCACCAGTTTCAGATTTAGAGTTGTTTAACAACTGTAAAGTCTGAGTGATAGAACCACGTAAAGTTAACCAAGAAGCAGCGTCAACTTCAACACCAACCCATACAGGTAAAGTCATAGAAGAAGTTTTAGAATCACCAACATCTTCTTTAGATGTAGAGTTATTCAAGCTAGCACCGTAGAAGAAGCCAGAACCGTCTTTTTTAACTTCAGTTAAAGCACCTAAAGCGATTGATGTAGTGTTGAACTTAGAAGTCTCAGCACCCGCGCCGTTTTCAGTTTTGAAACCAGCAGACAAGATGTTAGCAAATAAGTACCAAGAATCCATCATGTAACCACCGTTAGCGCCGATAGCAGCAGTACCAGTGTATTTAGATCCATCGCCAGTCTCAACTGTAGAAGTTAAGCCTAAACGTAAAGCTGCATCCCAGTTAGCTGCACGAGCACCTACGCGAACGCCCATTGAAGATTCTTTTACAGCAGTTGCAGCAGCAGTAGTTACTTTATCTTGGTAGTTAGAGTAAACTAATGTAGCAGCCCAAGACATATCAGCAGCCTTAGCACCGTAAGTTAATTCAAGTGGATTTTGTTGGTTAGTTGCGAAACCAGCGTTAGCACCAGCTGCAAGACCGCGAAGACCCCAAGCTGAACCGTTCATTGAATCGTGACCTAAAGAAAGACCCCATTTAGTGTCGCCCATTGAGCGAACAACCATACCTTCTGCGCCATCAGTTGATGTCGTAGAGTTTGTTAAACCTGTTTCCAAGTTAACGTAGTCGCTTCCTAACGCGAAGATGTCAGCTGGATTGTTGTACACAGTTTGTGTATCGATCAGGTGTGGAGAGTTTGCTAAAGCAGCTACACGAGCACGTGTTGCTTGAGCATTTACAGCAGCTAAAGCTACCGCGATTACTAATAGTTTTTTCATTTTGCGTCCTTTCGTTAAGTGCAAATTGTGTTTTATGTTTAACCTTATGAGAAAATCCTAAATACGGAGTTTCGTAAACGCAACTTAAAAAGTTTTAGTAATTTTTCAGATGCCTCAGTGATCCTCGGTTTGCAGGTATACGGTGTGTACTAAACGCATCACATGCGTTGATATTAATTTCAGCAAGCAGCAAGGGGCAAAATAATTTTTTCGCATTAGAAAAGTTTTGCGAATAAATCAATTTCTCCTCTGAAAAATTAAAATTATTTAATTTTTTTCACGAACAAAAATTCATGGGTAATTCAGCCTCACAACTTTTGTAAGATTTTAATTTTCCAGCCTTTTTGTTCATTCACTTCTCACCTATTAAATAACGCAAGCGCTCACAACATGATGAGTCAATATCGCGCCTTTGGTCTAGTATTAAGCACTGAAGTCGAATCTAAATCAGGCAGAGCGATTTGCGCCCTGTTAAATAATTTTAGCGCTGTAGACCTATGTCGGTTTGAACATGACTTTTATCATTCATAATATGAATATAACTTCATGATTAATCAAAAGAGTTCCAAGCAGAAAACGTTGAACGGAATCATTAAAAGACATCCTGATGGATTTGGCTTCTTTATTCCTGAAGATAAAGAGCACCCCGATGTCTATGTGCCTCAGCACGCGATGAAGTCAGCAATGACGAACGATCGCGCCACTATTGTAGTAGAAAAAGAAAGAGACGGACGTTTTCGCGGCGAAATCATCCGCATTACTGAAAGAGCCACCAAACGCATTGCCGGTTCATTTAAAAAAGCCTCTCCCGAATATGGTATTATTAAAGATGAAGGCCGTGGATGGGGTAAAGACTTGCGTATTCCAATGGAAAAATCAAAAGGCGCTCAGGATGGCGACCTGGTTGAAGCTTCTATTACCTCATTTCCTGATGAAGGCACCTTTGAAGGTGAAGTCCTTAACGTCCTTGGAGACGCTAAAGATCCATTAAATGACATCAAACGTGTGGTCATTACACAGAATATCCCCGAACACTTCTCAAAAGAGACCTTACAAGAAGCTAAAACCTTCAGTAACAATCCGGTTGAAAAAGACTTTGCCGGCAGAAAAGACCTTCGGGGCCTCAATATAATTACGATCGACGGCGCTACTGCCAAAGATTTCGATGATGCCGTCTATACTGAAATGACTGACAGCGGGTTTCATTTATATGTGGCGATCGCTGACGTCAGCCATTACGTGCAACCGGGCACATCCATGGATAAAGAAGCCTACGAGCGCGGAACTTCGGTTTACTTTCCTAACTTTGTTATCCCCATGCTGCCAGAACAGCTGAGTAACGGCCTTTGTTCCTTAAACCCGCACGTTCCCCGCCTGGCATTAGTAGCTGAAATGAAGTTCGACTTTAATGGCGAAATGAAATCTTCAGTGTTTTACGAAGGGGTTATTGAAAGTAAAGCGCGTGTCACTTACGGAGAAGCGCAAGAGCTGATAGATGGCGCCGAAATTCAAAAATTAGATCATGTTAAAGATAATATCTTCCGATGCGCTGATTTAGCTAAAGTTTTAATGGCGAAACGCTTTAAAGAAGGCTCTCTTGACCTTGAAGTGCCTGAAACAGAGTTAGTTATTGATGGCGCAGGCGAACCGGTTGACGTCATTAAATCAGAACGTCTGTTTGCGCACAGATTAATTGAAGAGCTGATGCTTGCGGCTAACGTGGCTGTCGCTAAATTCTTCCATGAAAAGCAAATTCCTGCCTTTTACCGTATCCACGATGCACCGGATGAAGAAAAAATTTCTAACCTGCAAAACTACATGGAAGGCATGGGAGAAAGAATCACTCTCGGCGGCGGAAAACTGCAAAAGCGCCTGACCCGCGCGCTTCAGCACTTTGAAGGAAAGCCGGAAGCCCAGATTATTCATATATTAACCTTACGCTCGATGAGCCAGGCTAAGTACACGAATGTAAATGTGGGGCACTTCGGTTTAGGTTTTGATTTTTACACTCACTTTACCTCACCGATTCGCCGTTACCCTGATTTAATCGTACACCGTCTTCTTAAAAATCTCGTTATGCCTAACAGCCGCTACCGCCTGATGGCGGAAGATGATCTGGCAACAGCAGGAACCTGGCTTTCAGCGTGTGAGCAGCGCTCAGCAAAAGCAGAACGTCAGATCCAAGCTATTAAAAAAGCGCGGTTCATGAATAAACTGGTCGGCGAAAGCTTCGATGGCCTGATCAGCTCTGTAACGAAGTTCGGTGTGTTTGTATTACTTCGCGAATTCAACATCGACGGATTAGTCCGCTTAGATGATCTCGGCGGCGAACGCTTTGAATTTGATGAACAGAACCTCACATTAACCGCGAAACGTTCGGGCTTCTCTTATAAGATGGGAGATGTCGTTCGCGTAACTGTCAGCATGGTCGATATCGAACAAGGTCAGATCAACTTTGTTCTTGAAGGTCATGAAAGTAAAGCGACAACCCACAACGATGTTTCACACAAAGGACGCGGCCGTGCGGAATCCAACGCAAGCTTTCGTCATGGCAAAAAAGATTCTTCGAATGAACGCGGAAAAGATCGTTACGCCTCTGGAGCGAAAGGCCGAACTGGCTCCGGCGGAAAAGGACGTGATAAATCTGAAAAAACGGAACGCGACTTCTCTAAAAAGCGCGGCCTTCCGTCTCGCGGTTCTCACCGAAGTGAAGGACGTGATGAAAGTCCTTCACGTGGTGGAAAACAAAATACGAAATTCAAATTTTCTGAAAGCAGAAGTTCCGGCGGTAAAAAAGATGGCGGCAAAAAATTCTCACGCCCTGAACGCCCGGCAGCTGTAGCTAAAGAAAGTTTTTACAATCCCGCACCTGCAACTGCCAAACCATCCGGCGAGTACGTTCCGCAGCCACGGTACTCTTCATTGTCTGATTACTTAGATCAAAGAAAGAAGAAAGGTTCCCATGAAACGGAGTCAGAACAGAAGCGCCCTGCTCGGGCCTCTGAAAATAGGTCGAACACTGAGAAACGCGGCGAGGCTAAGAACGATCGTCGCAGTGCTGGCAAAGCACGGCCTCAGAAATTCGGTCGAAAAAATAAATCTCGGTAATTTTCTTTCCTCTTCGCAGGACGACGAAAAGAAACACGAAAACCTCTCGATGCAAACTCGTTTGCGGCTTAGCTTTGAAGAGCTGGGGCCGACGTTTGTCAAATTCGGTCAGTTATTGGCCTCACGTCCCGATTTAGTTCCGGCGGAATACACGGAAGAGATGGCGCTTTTGCAAGATCAGGTTCAGCCGCTTGATTACAAAGTTGTTGAGCAGGTGATCTCTGAAGACCTCGGCCCTGACTGGAAGAAACATTTCTCTTTCATTGAAGAAAAACCGCTGGGCTCTGCAAGTATTGCCCAGGTTCACCGCGCGATTTTAACGAATGGCAAGCGAGTCGTCATAAAAGTACAGCGCCCTGGCATCGTTAAGCAAATCAACGATGACTTGAACGTTCTCTATTTTTTAGCAGAGCTGGTAGAAAAATATATTCCTGAAACTCGGCCGTTTAATCCGGTCGGAATGATCGATGAGTACTTTAAGACTCTTGAGCTTGAAACGAATTTTATCGTTGAAGCCAACAATATCAGAAAGTTCCGCGAAAATTTTAAGAACGAACCGCAGATTCTGATTCCTGAAGTGCATTTTGAACTCGTAACAGAACGAATTCTTGTTATGGATGAGATGCTGGGCCGGCGCCTGTCACAGGAAGACTCATTAAATCAGGCCGGAGTAGACCCGACTGAAATTATAAAGATCGGGTTTCGCGCGTACCTGAAAATGGTCTTCATGGACGGCTTCTTTCACGGCGATCTGCATCCGGGGAATTTTTTCGTATTTCCGAATAACCGTGTAGGCCTTATCGACTTCGGCGTCGTCGGGAGACTGAATTCCAAAACTCAGTCCGCTATCGTGAATATGCTGATTGCTCTTTCAAAAGAGGATTATAACCGTCTGGCCTATGAGTATGTTGATCTGGCGCCGTATTCGGATGAAGTGAACGTCGATTTATTTGCGCGCGAGCTTCAGACTTTAATTTCGCCCTACTGGGGCCTGACGATGAAGCACATGAATGTCGGTAAAATACTGATGTCTTCTTCGAGCATAGCGGCTCAGCATGGCCTGTCGGTGCCTACCGAACTGATGCTTTACTTCAAATCGATTGTTTCAATCGAAGGGCTTGGCCAAAAAATCAGTGCGGATTTCGACTTTCTGAACTTCACACTGACAATGGTGTCTGAAGTGGCTCAGCACCAGTTTAAACCGATGAAGTTCGTAGATGAAGCACAGATACTGCTTCGCGAATCACGAGGGTTCTTAAACGCTTTACCAAGACATTTGAATTTGATTCTTCGAAGAATGAATTCACCTGAATACCGCACCAAACTTCACGTCGAAGGCATTGAGGATTTAAAACGCAGCTTTGAGATATCTTTCAACCTGTTGTTTCTGGGAATCATCATTGCCGCACTGATCATTTCAAGCTCTATGATTTATCCGTTCAGGGGCGGCTGGATGGTCGGCGATATGCCGGGATTAAGCCTGATCGGTTATTTACTGGCTGCATTCCTGGGTGTAGTGGCTTTTATAAATTTTATAAAGAAATCGTAATCGTTTTCAGAGGATCGTATGCAACAGATTTACTATGAACTCAGTGTGCTGGCTAAGGCCGTTAACTTCAAAAATTTATCAGGCGCGGCTCTGCATGTCGGTTTAAGCCAGCCGCAGCTTTCCCGTATCATCGCGAAAATTGAAGATGAACTGAAAATTGTTCTCTTGGACCGTTCTGCTAAAAGAAAATCCGGTTGGATGCCGATTGCCTTTCAATTGGCGCAAATGTTTGAAAAATCAATTAAACGCCTTGAAACTGAACTGCACAGCCTGAGTCAGAATCAGTTAGTCAGCGAAATTCATATCGGAACGCTGGAAGGCCTTTCAAGTTTCGCCATGAATGCCTGCAAGCACTGCTTTGATCAAATCGGTGTACCGAAAATCTATGTCGAAATTTACGACCTGAACGAGCTGGAAGCGCATTTTTTATCCGGCAATCTCGATATCATTTTTACTTCTAAAACTCCGGGACGCCAGAAATTCAAATACTTGCATGAACTGGGCTTTCAGGTGCTTGAAAAAATCCAGACGAATAAGAACTACGCGTTACTTTCAAGCTTTGAATACGGGCGCGCCAATAAAAAAGACTTCGATGATTTTAAGCACGTGCTGGTGACAAACTCGCTGACGATCAGAAAAGACTGGTTCGGCGCCTACGGCGGTACAGGCTTTATGCCGACTGAAGCCAAAAAAGGTAAATCAAAAGAACATGAACCGGTACTGATGATTGGTTCAGAGATTCTGAATCCAAGTTTATGGGCTCAGGTGATTACGGCTATTGACCGTTAATTATAAAATTAGTCGCGCCAGTAGTGGCACATGTATCCATCAGGATTTTTTTGCAGATAATCCTGGTGGTAATCTTCCGCAGAAAAGAACTGCACTCCGGAATCCCCGCCAACAGGCGAAACTTCAGTTACAATCGGGCGCGTCCATTTACCTGACTTCTGAGCTTCTTTGATAGCCTCTTCAGCCAATCGCTTCTGCTCGTCATTAAAATAGAAAATAGCAGAGCGGTACTGTCTTCCGATGTCGTTACCCTGCTGATTCTTCGTGGTCGGATCATGTAGTTTGAAAAAGGCACGCAGCAAATCGGCATAACTTAATTCGGCCGGGTTGTATTCCACCAGAACGGCTTCAGCGTGCTCTGTGGCTCCAGTCTTTACCGTAGGATAGTAAGCTTCGTCGGCATCGCCACCGCAGTACCCGACCTCTGTGTTCACAACACCTTTATAGGTTCGCAGTAACTCTTCTACTCCCCAAAAACATCCGGCAGCTAATACGGCTTTTTCTGTTTTCATATTATCCTTTTTTTGACAAGGCCATCAGACTTAACAATTCAAACAAAGTGTCCACAGCAGCCATCCCGGTGATCTGAGACTGGTCATACGGCGGCGATACTTCAACAATGTCGGCCCCAACTAAGTTTTCAATTTTTAACGAACGGAAAATCTGCTGCACTTCATAGGTTGTTAGCCCACCAGGTACAGGTGTCCCTGTTCCGGGAGCGAATGCAGGGTCAAGACAGTCGATATCAAAGCTGATATAAGTCGGACCTTTAAATTCCGGCAATGTTTTTAAAAAATCCTGTAAGTGACCTTTGCGAATGTCATCAACTGTTGCAACATGAACGTTGTGCTTTTTTACAAAATCAAGATCATCACCGCCGGCTAACGGGCCGCGAATCCCTATTTGCATCATTTTTCCTGAATTAACCAAACCCTCTTCAACCGCGTGACGTGCAAACGCCCCGTGATGAAACTCCATTCCCCAGGCTGCAGGATATGTGTCTAAGTGCGCATCAAAGTGAATGAAGTTAACTTTACCGTATTTTTTTTCTAAGGCGCGAAGCACTGGTAATGTCGTGGAATGGTCGCCCCCCACGGAAACAAATCTTTTTCCCGAATTGACGATGCTTGAAATAAATTTTTCGATTTTTTCATAGGTCTGCGCCAAATCAAGCGGGTTCGTCGGACAGTCTCCGATGTCGGCTACTTTCATTTTATCAAAAATCGAAAGAGCTCTTGCCATATTAAAACCGCGCCCCAGACTTGAAACTTCACGAACCAGAGTGGGAGCGAACCGCGCCCCGGGCCTGTAAGAGACTCCGCCATCAAACGGAATACCCAGAATCGCTACATCAAATTCTTCGTTCACATCCGCAATCGGCAGGCGAAAAAAAGTTTTAATACCGGAGAACCGAGGGAACTCTCTGCCGCTTAATGGTTTAAATTCTTTACTCATAAATAACCTTATTTTTTAAGTCTTTTTAAAGTGAGCTCTTTACCAAGTGTGACACCCGGCTGATCAAATGGATTGATTTGTTCGTGCAATCCGAGGACTGCAACGACTAACTGAAAGTGCATAAAAAGATACCCGGTGCTGAAAGATAAATTTCGGTCATCAATTTTAATAAACTGAGTCGAAACATTATTCTGGCGTAAAGCTTCTTCCGTGGCACGCGCCTGGGCCGCGATCAAATCGCCGTAGCTTCTGTCGTTGATAAATTCGAAATCAGGAAAAACTGTTTTATCAAGCTTCAGTTCTGAATTTTCTGCTGACTGAAAGCCGTAGAAATAAACGAATTTGTTTTTTTGCGTTCCGTGCGCCACTTGTTGCAAAATCGAATGCTGGTCACGCGCACCGATGGCCACAACGGGCATACTGAATGCCGGTGCTGGACGACCTTCGACCGTCGTTTTCTTTCCGAGAGATTCGGCCCATAGCTGTTCAAGCCACGCACCGAACCAGCCATAGGCTGAACTGTAAAACCAAAACTGCGTCACAACTTCGTTACGCTGAAATGAATTCAGAAATGACTGACAATCCATTAATACTTCAGATTTATTGGCAAGCGCGGCTTTTGCGCCTGTCTGTAATTCCTTTAAAGAAAATCCGCAAAGTCCGGCAACAACAAGTCCGACAGGAGTCAGAACAGAGAAGCGGCCACCGATATCCACCGGGACTTCCAAAATGGGCCGTTTGTTTTTTTGCGCTAACTGCGCGAGCGGGTTACCGTTGGCTTCCGTGATAAAAAAGCTTCTCTCAACCAGATTGATGCCGGCTGATTTGAGTTCTTTTTCCAGCAAAGAGTAGTTCCAGAGAATTTCAATTGTCGAACCGCTTTTAGAAACAACGATAAAAGCAGTCGAAGAAAGTGTTTTAGAATCACGGGTTAAGTTCTTCCACAGATTTTTAAATTGAACTGTGTCAACGTTATCAAGAAACAAAACATTTTCTGCATCAGATAACTCAACCAGCGCACGGGCGCCCATTGAACTTCCGCCGATTCCGACGACAACAAAGTGTGTGAAGTTGGATTTGAGGTCCTGAACTAATTTTTCGGACTGTTCGAATAAAAAACCCCGGGAAGGTATATCAACAAAGCCGATGTCTTTATTGTTTAAAAGGCTCTGATAAACCTGCTCAAGTTTCGGAGAAATAGATGGCGTTGATGATCGTTCGCTGAATACTTGCATACGTTACTGTTTATACAACTTTCGCAAAGCGTTGAACAAATACATTCTGTATATGTTGGCATTTATTCGACTATGATCTCAAACCATGCAGAAAGAACTTTTAAAGTGGTACCGGCAAAATCGCCGCGAACTTCCGTGGAGAAAAAACCGCGATCCTTATGCCATTTGGATTTCTGAAGTCATGCTTCAGCAGACGACGGTCGCTGCTGTTATTCCCTACTACGAAAAATTCATGAAGCGCTTTCCGAAAGTGGCTGATCTGGCCCGTGCAAACGAGGCGCAAGTCACCGAGATGTGGGCCGGCCTAGGGTATTATTCCCGCGCCAGAAATTTACATAAAGCCGCGAAAGAAATCGCAGCAAAAAAGTTTCCTACAACTGCCGAAGAGTTAATTGAACTTCCGGGATTTGGACCTTACACCGCCAATGCAGTAGCCAGCCTTGCATTTAATCAAAAGGTCGGCGTTCTGGATGGAAACGTGATTCGGGTTCTTTCGCGCGTCTATGGCCTGAAGCTTAAATGGTGGATGCCTAAAGAGCGGCAAAAGCTGCAAGCGCTTTCGCACGAACTTGCCCAGACAGAATATAATTCAGAAATCAATCAGGGCCTGATGGAGTTAGGCGCTACCGTTTGCACTCCAAAAAAACCGCTGTGTCTTCTTTGCCCGTGGAAAAACAAGTGCGAATCCCTGAAGTCAGATCTGGTGGATAAGCTCCCGCTTTCGAAGCCGAAAACTCCCGGCGAAATCTGGCACTGGCATATGACCGTGCAAAAAGATGGCGGTCACATTTACTTGATTCCCAACGAAACAACGCCGTTTCTGGCAGGGCTGCCGTTTCCGAAGGGGTCAGCCAAGAAGCTGGACAAGAAGCCTGAGAAATTTGACATCAAGCATTCGGTTACAAAGTACGATATATACATTCAGCTGACCGGGTCTAATTTACAAAACACCAATAAAAAAAACTGGATACGCCTTAATGAAGTTAAAAAACACAATCCATCCAGTTTGATGACGAAAATTTTGAAAAAAATCGAATAATCAGTTATCCTTATTCTGATGAAATTTCTTTTCGCATTAATCTTAGGAGTATTGTCAGGCGCGCAGGTGATGGCCTCAACCCATCCGCTCACGGGCTCTTCCTGGATTAATCGTCCTGAAAATTCTTTGGCATTTTCTCAAATGGGATTTCAGATTTCGGGCATTCCGGATTACTGGCAGTTTCATAAAAATTTGGATTCATCAGCGCCGATACTTGAGATCGGAACGCCTAAAAAAATGTTACTTAGTTTCAGATCTGAAAGAGTGTCTGCTAAAACGCCGCTTGAAACCTATGTCAGACAATATTTGAAAGATTATAATCAGTACGGCCTTGAAGTGACTGGCCTTCAGTCCAGCAATCAGTCCGGTAATGAGACGGTAACGATTGATTTGAATCAAAAAAATAAACTATCACGGTCACGTCAGAAATTTTTTCATAAAGACAACAAAGTTATCATTGCGACCTGCACGGATGATGTTGCAAACTTCGATTCCACTTTTAAAGCATGCAATCAGATTTTAAATACTTTTCAGTGGCGATAACGCTTCAATTTTCGAATTCGCAGACTTCTCCGGAATGATCTGACTTTAGTCCAGCCGTCTGTCAGGATACCTTCATTGTTTACTTCTACACCTTAGCCTACTTGTGAAAAAACCCATAATTTCATAACCTAAAAGTATCAAAAAAACAGCGAAGGAAAAGGCTTCCAGGAGACGGAAGTCTTTTATTTTCTTTTGCCAATATATCGAAAGGGTTCCCGGATGAAGACAAAACTTCTCGTATCGTTAGTTGTCATCGCTTCCTTTGTAGGAGCGGGTTGCGTTCACACAACGCCAACAGCAACAACTGAATCTCAGGCTGATCGTAACATTTCAAGTGTTGCTGATCTCAATGCACCATGGGCCTATGATCCGGGACCAGATCCAAATACAGCGATGGGCCGTGAGCTTATTGATATCGTGGCTTCTCAGCCGAACATGCCTGGCATCTCAATCGAAATGACAGGCCAGCAAAAATTCAGACCTGCATTCGGCCCGACTTTGTGGCGTATGATTCAGGCTCCGAACAGCATTAAAATTTTATTCTTAGGACAAGACGGAACGCACATCGCAGAAGCTGCAGGCCGTACGGCGACAGCAGGCTTCGGTGGACGCGCGCAGGATATGGCCGCTCACTTCGGTGTTGAGAACAGCGCTGCTTTCATGAATGCGTTTGCTTTCACTATCAAAGGACAATACGCAGGTGCCGGTGTTCCTGTGATCTCGGAATTCCAGGGTAAAAAACAGGTTTCTTTAGGAACTGTTGTTGATAACGGTATCTGGCTCATGTCTCAGGACATCAACAGCCCGATGGCAAAATGGAGAAATAAATTAATCGACTGGATTATCCGTAACAACAAAGACTCTCTGAAATTAGTTGTGTTATTCGGTGGTGCCGCGCAAGACTCAATCGGCAGTTTCATCGAAAGCCACGGCGGCCAGGTTGGATCGCGCTACTCGGTAGCAGACCTACAGTCTAAAAAAGTAAAAGTCCCTTCTTTCAAAGCGGCCAGCGCCGGAAGTAATAAAGAAGTGGCGATTCCATTAGATAAAAATGACCGCGATGCTTATGCTTCACTGGCAGGTGTGAATGTCGGTGAGCCGGCTGATCCCGCAAAAGTAACTGCGGCACAAAACGCATTAAAAGCTAATATCGACCGCATTTACAATGATCTTGCGATTTCTAACGGCGGCGCGGGCGGCAGCGGTATTGTTCACCCGGCGCAAATCGGCGGTTATGATCTTTCAAAGATCGTGATCAACGGCCAGAACACAATTTCTCTTAAAGGTTTAAAATTAAACGACGGTTCGGCAGTTAAAAATGACATTCTGATCGCTGAGTTTCCTCACCCGACATACCTTTCAGCAAAACAAATGGAACTGGCTCAAAAAGTCGGATACGCGCAGGCAAAAGTTGAGCTGGCAAAGTTCTTTGACGGCTATCTGGCTTCGCTGAAACCGTGGAAGTCGCGCTGGAATATCGATGCAGATCCGGGACAAGTGAATCACTTCGCCCGCGGTGAGCAGTACAACTATGGCCGTACTGATATCGGCCCTGCTTTCTACGACTTCGGTACTCCGAAAAACAGAATGGTTTCTGTTTCTTCAGCTTCCCGTCTAAATCCGAACGTAGTTGTAATCGGTACGCGCGAAAGACCGAACTTCGATCAGACTAAAATGAACAAAATGATTGATGCTCCGGCTCCTGCTGGAATTTCAAACGAAGAGTTATTCTCTGCCCGCCCTCGTGCACCACAGGCTAAATCAGTGTTTGACCGCGGCCCAGGCGTTGAAATGGCCCGCCTGATGAAAGAAAATCTGGATGTAGCGTTGATCGGAAAAATGAAAGACGGAAAAGATGCAAATCCTGACTGTAAAGCTCCGGAACCGGCATCACGTTTCAATGTTAAAACCCATCCATTATGTGTTGGTGATTTTGGTCACTACCGCGGAACATTCAATCAACCGAAAGTGTTGATCGTTGCTGACCCGGACGGCGTAGATGATATTTTAACATCTCGTGCTTTAACCGGAACCCGCGGCCAATACTTACAAGGTTTAATGGACGATATGGGTGTTCGCGAACAACACTTGGTTCTTAAAACTGTTCCGTTCGGAATGGACGGCGCAACAGCTCAGGAATGGGCCGTTGTATTACAGCAAACAAATGCTTACCGCCAAAAAGTAATACAGGCGGTGTTGGCACAAGGAAGCGTAAAGCTCGTCATTGCTGACGGCACTTATGCGGCTCAAGAAGTGGCTCGCCTCGGCTTAAATGTTCCTGTAGTAAACATTGCCCGCTCAGGCACTGAAAACGGCAGTGGCATAAAAGAATCTGCAGCTGCAATTAACAGTAAAAAAGTTTTTCCTAATTTCTCTGCAAAAGGCGCAATGGCGAATATTCCGCGCTCTCATTTAGGATTCTTCTCACGCGTTTGGGAAGGCACAAGCGGATCACACGTTCTTGATTCAAATGCCGAAAGCGATAAAGGTTCAGCGTTTGCGATTGTTGTACCTAAATGGGTTTCTGGCCAGCGCAACGTTAAACAAGGCAATGAAGAGCGCCAGGCTGTAGACAAACTTCACCAAATTATTTTGGAACAAAGAATTCCAAAAGAAACAGAGAAGTTTATCGAGTTCATCAACCGTGGCGGCGGAAATGGCTTCTACCGTGTGTTTGAAAAATCGGATTTAGCGGCTTAATCGCCTTTTAAGTCCTGCCTAATTATTCATCAAAACCCCCTGTGAGCAGCGCTTCCAGGGGGTTTTTCTTTTAATACCCCTTTAATATTGATTTCGTAAGCTTGAAACTGGCCTAAAAGACTGCTTTACTCGGCTTGTGAATGAGGGGTTCATGAGGGGTTTTTCTTACTTTGTAAGTTTATTTCTATTTTTATCGGGCCCGTCCCTTCATGCGGCCAAATTAAACACTCAATGTACAAAAAATCCCGTAACAGGTGCTGTTGAAGGCTTGAATGCTAATACAGCCTACACCATTGCTTCGGTTTCAAAAGTTTTTACCACCCATTGGGCGATTGCCAAATTGGGCGCTGATTTCAAATACAACACTTTAATTCATGTTACTCCGCTGGGGCCCGGCCAGTACGATGTGCATTTGGAAGGTGCGCTTTACCCTTACGCCGACCGCACTTTGTTTCAGTTCTTAATCGGCGAGCTGAATAAACTGGATGTCAAAGCCATTCACTATCT
>JAJFMT010000097.1 GCA_020696855.1 Pseudobdellovibrio sp. | reverse complement strand
AAATCTCTTAAAGAATTGAATTTTACAACACCGACACCGATTCAAAAACAAGCCATCCCGTTATTGTTAAAACGCGAAAAAGATTTCGTAGGTTTAGCGGCAACAGGTACGGGTAAAACAGGTGCTTTCGGTATCCCATTAGTGGAAGCTATTGATGCATCTTCTAAATCGGTTCAGGCTTTAGTTATGTGTCCGACACGTGAATTAGCATCACAAGTTGAAGCGCAACTTCAGAAGATGGCAAAATGGAAGGGCCTTAGCACACTTACAGTTTTCGGTGGTTCATCTTATGACCGCCAGATTACAGCTTTAAAGCGCGGCGTACACATCGTTGTGGGTACACCGGGCCGTTTATGTGATTTGATCGACCGAAAAGTTTTAAAATTAAATGACGTTCAAACGTTAATATTAGATGAAGCAGATGAAATGATCTCGATGGGCTTTCAGGATGATTTAGAGAAAATCTTAGAAGCTATCGGTGATGCTGACGATAAACGTAAATGGTTGTTTTCTGCGACAATGTCTCCTGAAATTCGCCGCGTTGTATCCCGCTACCTGCCGGATTACGACAAGGTTGAAATTCATAAAGAAGACTCTCAGAAACCGAACATTGAACAGGTTTATTACACAATTTATCCGGACCGTAAGTTACAGATGTTATCATCTGTGCTTTACATGAACCCGGAATTTTACGGTTTGATTTTTTGCCAGACTAAGCGTGAAGTGACTGAAATCACTGACTGGTTAAAACGTAAATCTTTTAAAGTGGATTGCATCCACGGTGACCGCCCTCAAAGAGAGCGTGATTTCATTCTTAAAGATTTCAGAACCGGCCGTGTTAAAATCTTAGTTGCAACTGACGTTGCAGCCCGTGGTCTTGATATTAATGATTTAACTCACGTTATCAATTTCTCTTTACCTCGCGAAGTGGAAAGCTATGTACACCGTATCGGCCGTACGGGCCGTGCAGGTAAAAAAGGTTTAGCGTTGTCAATCGTGGCTCCGCATGAAGTGCGTTTATTAAAACGTATTCAGCAGGTAACGAAAGCAACTTTAACCAAAGGTGTGGCTCCGTCTAATGATGAGCTGAACCTTTACCGTGTTAAAGATGTTATCAACAGCATGAATCAAATTGAAGACCGTGACGTTTATAACCGCGCCAGCAAGTTTATTGATAAAAAAATTGAAGATTTAAAAGAGTCTTTCTCTTTCGAATTTACAGTAGAGGAATTTTTGAAACGTTTATTAGTTTCTGAACACCCGGATATTTTTGAAAACCGCGAAACGTCTATGGACTTCGTCGGTGACGGTATTGTTCCTCGCGAAATGCAGGAGTACGGTTCAAGACAGCGTGGCGATGCGGGCAGAGACAGCTCTGGTCCTCGTGGTTTCGATAGAGGCGGCGGACGCGGCGGCGGTTATTCTCGCGGTGGTGGACGTAGTTTCGGCGGCGGACGTGGCGGATACTCGCGTAACGAAGGCGGCGGCGAAAGACGCAGTTGGAATGATGACCGTGGTGGTGAACGCTCTGAAAGAAGTGCACGTCCTGAACGACGTCCATGGGGAGCAGGCGAAGCACAGGCTGATCGTGGTGAAGCACGTTCTGACAGAGGTGAATCGCGTTTACAGCGTCCGGAAAGAAAAAGCTGGAGCGACGACCGTGGCCCGCGCAGTGAAAACACTGAGCGCGCTGAAAGAGGCCCAAGAGGCCGAACTGACGGTGCACGCAGCGAAGGCCGTTTTGACAAATCGTCAGACAAAAAAGGCCCTCGTGGTTTACGTTCACGTTCAGCAGCGGGCTCAACAACTGTTAGCGGCTTTAAATCGTGGAATGCAGATGACAGTGGTTCAGACAGACCACGTCAGCGTAAGTCTTATAAAGACGCACGCTAAGTTCAAAAGAAAATTTAAGGATAATGTAAAAAGACCGGGAAACCGGTCTTTTTTTTTATTTAATTGAGTTCAGTGAAAATACGGTCAGCACACTTAATGCCGTCGCAAGCTGCAGATGTGATTCCACCGGCATATCCAGCGCCTTCTCCACAAGGGAAGAGGCCTTTGTGCGAAACGCTTTGAAGAGTTTCGTCGTCACGCGTGACCCTCAGCGGGCAAGACGTTCTGGATTCGACTCCGTAGAATTTTGCTTCTTCTGAAATAAAGCCGCGCATATTCTTTTCAAATTCTTCAACGCCTTCTTTTAATTTTTTGTACATGAATTCAGGAACGAGCTGATCCAGTCTTACGGCTTTAATTCCTGACGGTGAAGACGTGTTGGTTACGACATTCTTATCGGACCGCTTTAAAAATGAAACCAGGTTTTGTACCGGTAACTCTTTGGTGCCGCCGGCTGACTGAACGCTTTGGAAAGCGCGCGTCTCTAATTCGCGGCGCATCTTCATTCCGCCTTCTTTATCACTTCCGAATAATTTATCGTGCTGGATACTCACAACGATCGCCGCATTTGCAAACGGGGAGTTACGGTTGAAGTTGCTCATGCCGTTACATACGATGCCGTCTTTTTCAGTGCCGCTTGATAAAACGTAACCGCCCGGGCACATACAAAAACTGTATACACCGATTCCGGTTTTATCATCATGGTGAGCCAGTTTATAATTGGCAGAGCCTAGCTTCGGATGATCGTGGAATTCGCGGTACTGAATTTTATTAATACTTGATTGCGGGTGTTCGATCCGAAGACCCATTGCAAATGACTTTCCTTCAACAAATACACCTGAGTTCATAAGGTGATTCAGCATGTCTTCTGCAGAATGACCGGTGGCGAGAATAACATGATCAGAGCGGTACTCTTGACCGTGTTCGGTTTTAACTCCATTAACGCGGGCGTTTCCATGGCCGTTTTGATAGAGAAGTTCAGTGACCTGAGTGTTGTAAAAGAATTCGCACCCGTTAGCTAAAAGAAATTCCCGCATCTTTGGAATGACACGTCTGATTTTATCACTGCCGACGTGGGGGTTTGATAGCCACTGAATTTCCTCAGGTGCGCCAAACTGTACGAGACGGTTAAGCACGTAAGGGATGTGATCAGATTTAATTCTTGTAATTAATTTTCCGTCTGAGTAAAGGCCGGCTCCGCCTTCGCCGTAACAAACATTATTTCTTGAATCCAGTTCGCCGTAGCGCCAGAAGCGGTTGATACCTTTAATGCGGTCTGCTGACTGACTGCCGCGTTCAAACAGGCGGCAAGGAATGCCTCGCTCAACAAGCCGTAATGCTGCAAACAAACCCGCGGGCCCCGAGCCCACGACGATGGGCTTCTGAAAATCCTGGGGAAGTTTTTTTATTCGTGGAAGTTCGAAGGATTCATTTTTTAAAATTTCGCCTTCTTCGGCCACTTCGACAGAATAAACAAAGTGAGGCGAATGTTTTTTGCGCGCATCAACAGACTGCCGCAAGATGCGGTAAGGCCCGTGTGCGGGCATAAGCCATTTAAGATGCTCCTCAAGCTCCTCATTGATGGGAACCTTAAGGTCTTTAAAAATCTTCGACATTTCTCAGTAAATATAGCAAGATAGCCGCATGTCGTCTATTACGAGATTCGTACCCAAAAATCATTTAAGTTATCTGGCCGGTTTACTGGTTCATTTAAAGCTACCTTCGTTTTTGAACAAGTGGATCATTGCAATTTTTGCAAAGGCCTACCACATTAACCTCGATGAGGCCGAACTCAGCTATGAGCAGTATCCAAGTTTGGGCGAGTTTTTTATCAGAAAGCTGAAGCCGGGACTTCGTCCGGTTGGAAACACATGGGCTGTACATCCGGCCGATTCGGTTATCACGCAAGCTGCACCTATTCATCAAGGTAAGCTGATTCAGGCTAAAGGCCGCCACTATTCAGTGGAATCATTCACCCAGGATAAAAACGGTTTAACTAAATACGATAACGGACATTTTTTAACGTACTATTTATGCCCCACAGATTATCACCGTGTTCATTCTCCTGTTTCAGGTGAAATTAAGCGTGTGTTGCACATTCCGGGCGCCTTATGGCCGGTAAATGCATGGTCGACTGAAAATATTCATGAGTTGTTTTCTATCAATGAGCGGGTGGTGGTTGAAATTCAAACAGACCGTGGCCTTGTTGCAGCAGTTTTCGTTGGGGCAACGAACGTTGGTAAAATTGAATTATCTTTCGATAAAGAAATTATCGGCAATCAGTTGACGGCCCAAACGGTAAGAGAAAAACAGTATCAGAATTTAAAAATCCAAAAGGGTGAAGAGCTTGGAATGTTCCGTATGGGAAGCACCGTCGTTATGCTGTATGCTCCGGGAACAATTAATCCAGCGGACCTGGCGCAGTTTCAAAATAAAGCAGTAAAAGTAAATTCAGACTTCGTGAATTGATTTCTGATATCAGACTCAGATATCCGATACCGGGAATATTAAACAGGGTAAGTGCATTCCGTTGTTGAAGTCTCCATGATGGTGACGTGTTTCAGCTGCGGAAGTAGCGGTTGAGCCTTCTCATAAATCCATTTGCAAAGAAGCTCTGTTGTGGGGTTTTCAAGACCCTGAACTTGATTCAGAACCTGATGATCCAATTGTTTCAGAAGTGGGTTCATCACTTGCGTGATTTCATTATAGTCAATCATCCAACCGGCCTTTTGATCTAAGCCGCCTCTAAGAGTTAAAATGATTTTAAAGCTGTGCCCGTGCATATTCGCGCAAGGGTGTGTTTTAGGCAACTGCGGCAAAAACCGCGCAGATTCTATCTGAAAATGCTGTTTCAGTTCGTAATTCATGCTATGTGAATACTATGAATCAAAGCCAAGCGCAATGCACCTTACATTTATCCAAGCAAAATTTTAAGTTTTCTTCTGCCCATTTTCTTATTTTCGACGATAACTCGGCAGAAATGCTTCATGGGCATAATTATCAGGTGCGTGTTGATTTACAGTGTGAAAGCCGTGATGGCGCTAACCCGGGGTATGCGATTGATTTTAATGTTCTGAAGAAGGCCATTAAAGAACAATGCGATCTTTGGGATGAGCATATTTTATTACCTGAAAAACACCCGGACATGAAGTACCACATCAGCCAGAACGGGTTGAACTACGAGATTCACTTCCGTGACCGTTTTTATTCTTTCCCAATTAACGAAACCATTTGGCTGCCGGTGAATAACACCAGCGTAGAAAATCTTTCAGCATTGCTTGCGAAAGTTCTGTTTAAAAAATTTCAGGGTTTAGGCGTGAACAAAATGCGGGTCGTTGTTGAAGAAACGCGCGGGCAAAGTGCCAGCGCTACGGTTTCTTAACTGGCTTCTTAATTTGTAAAGGGCGTCCTGAAGCAACTTCGCCTTTAGTTAACTCGCGTTTTAATCTGTAGCTCCAGAAACAAATTTGCCCCGGGTTCTCAAGCCACGAATCAACGCGGTCTTCAACCATTTGCGGGTTGCCGTTGCAAGCCGTGCTTCCGAAGTCGCCAAAGCCGGTTACATCCGTTACCGACCAAGACCAGAAACTTCCGTTAGGTGAACTGAAGTTGCGGTTAAATCCTGAATGGTCCTTTTGAATCCGGCCAAGAACAATTTTTTCAGATGCGGGGTTTTTAATGAGCTGGCGCGCTTTTTCAACCATCTCAGGAGTTTTGATATTAACGACGAAGCTGTCTCCGGTACCGCTGCGCGGGCTTACCAGAAAGTAGTGCGCATTTTGCTCTGCTGGAACTTCAAAAGGCAAGTTCTGTTCAGGTGCTTTTGTTGAATTTTCTCCGATTAGAAAACTTGAAAATTTATGAGAAGAGCTGACCTTTAAGAAAGTCCAGTTCACAAGCTCGGTCAATTTGCGCACAGAGACTTCAGCCATGTTCAGCTGTAGCTCGCTGCTTTCAACAACTTTCATTTCTGAATTCAGTATTTCAACCTTAACTGTGTTGGTTCCGGGGTAAAGATTTCTAACCCATAATTTATTGGAACCCGGGTCATGCTTCTTAAAAAATTGCTTTCCGTTATCGTCTTCTGAAGACGGGTAAACGGTACCGCCACAGTCATACACAACTTTTAATTTTTCAGTTGAAATCGCAAGTAACGAATACCGGTATTTGTCATTGTTGCTTTCGATTCTGATGGTGGTTGGTTGCTGTGTATTCACTTGATATTCGGTTTCAGCTTCAAGAAAAGGACCGAATCTTTGCAGCCAAACAGAAACCACACTTGAACCGGTGTTAGTAATTTTCAGTTCCCCGGACTGACAGGATTCAGGCCAGTAAATGACTTTTGCAAAGCTGATACTTTGAAAGAGAATCACAGATGCAAAAAGTGAGAAGCAGTGGTTTAAAAGTTTCACTCTTAATTGACATCGGGATTAAGGTCAGTGCTCTTGACGAGAGACAAAGAAATCTAGACTTTAGATATTCGCTCAGTTTAACATTGAGACACATGTTCAAGTTTCTCTTCATTCTCCTCACTATTGGTCCAGGCCTGCAAAGCAGCTTCGCGCAGCAGGGATTTGCACCGGGAGATCCTCAGGTAAATTCAAATGACTCAATTGTAGCCCCTGATCCCACTCAGGAAAAACTGCAGAAAATGAGAAGAGTAAAAAAATATTACGGAGAGTTGGGAGCGGATCTTCGCAATTATACTTACGAAGAACCCGGGTTTGTAAAACACAGCGGGATCATGATCGGCATCTGGGGTAATTACCTGCAAAGAGAAGCGTGGGGCGGCTGGGGAGTGGATGGAAATCTGACTTTCAGTAATTCTAACAAGTATGAAGGCGGCCTTTGCGAATACGATCCGATTTCAGACACGACAACGTGTACGCCCTATGAAACCACCAAGCAAACTGACATTATTTCTAAATCTAACCTGTGGGTTTACTTACAGGCTTCAGATATTTTACGTTTTAAAACGGGGGGCGGTTACCGCTATCTTTCAAACTCTGTTCCTGAGCCTGGCTTCTATTTAAGAACAGGTGCGTGGATTTACCTTCCGTTAGGAATGGAAATTCTTTTAAATTCGAACAATGTTTACAAATACAAATTCGAACTGACTTACGATCATGTTGTTGCCGGTGGTATTAAATCTAATCTTTCAAACGTCAGCAGCAGCTTTGATGATGTCTACATGACCCAGACTGGCTACGGCATCAATACCAATCTTCAGATGCGTTACAAGAACCGCTACCTATTTTCATTCTACTACGAAACCTGGAACCTGAACCTCAGTGACGTGGTTTTTGCTGCCCCGGGGGCTCCGTTTCGTGAGCCGGCCAATAAAGCGACGTCTCTAGGATTTCGCTTTGGCTACGATTTTTATTGATTGGTTTTCAATTAGCCCGCCCAATGCGTATTGATTGTCATTCTCGATTGCCCATAGTATCTAATATCCTCTAAGTGATGAAAAATGTAACAAAATACCGAATTCAATCGATTGCCACGCCGGAAGGCCGCCCTGATAACCCTGATCTGATTCAGCGCCTGTATGATTTCGGGCTGCACCCGGGGATTGAAGTCGAAGTGGTCGGCAAAGTCTCTTTTAATTCTGTTACCATTATTCAGTTCGGGAATACCAGGCTGGCTTTAAATGAAGAGGAGTTCTCATGTCTACGTGGGCACTAGTCGGTTCTCCGAATTCCGGGAAGACAACTCTTTATAACTGGCTAACGGGATCAAAATCGAAAACGGTAAATTATCCGGGCTCAACAGTTGAGTACAATATCGGAAATTTACGATCACATCTTTCGGATAAATTTGATGGCGCTGAAATCCGCTTTGTTGATACTCCGGGGATCTACTCGCTAGTTCCGAAATCAGAAGATGAAGTTGTAACTCACAATGTTCTATTCAATACGCAAAAACGGATTGAAAAGGTAAACGGTGTAATTGTTGTTCTGGATGCGACTCAGTTGTCGCGTCATCTTTTTATTGCGAAACAGATTATTGATTCGGGCTATCCCGCCATTTTTGTAATTACAATGTGGGATCTGATCGAAAAAGAAGAATCCGCTGTTGATCTGACGTTATTCAAGAGCGAGCTGAACTCTCACGTGGTGATGTTTGACGGTGTTCTGGGCCGCGGGCTTAACGAAGTGGTACAGGAAATTCTTAATTTCAAAAACGTTGAAAATTTCAATGCCACAAATGTAAAAGGCCCTGAGTGGAATAT
>JAJFMT010000096.1 GCA_020696855.1 Pseudobdellovibrio sp. | reverse complement strand
TTTCCGGCAGAGGCTGCAGTAGAAAAAAGTACTGAAAAAAAACATTTAGTCCGAAGCGGCGCGATGGCTTGGGTTGGATTTGCAGTCAGTCAGTATTTAAACAGCAAGAAAGATGTGCCTAACAAAGCTGAAGCGCTGGCGCTTGCGCACGGAATTGCGAACTATTTACTGCAGCACCGTCATAACGGACTTGTGACAGGCGGTTTCGGCGAAATGAATTATTCTGTACAAAACGGCCTCATTATCGAATCCTTTTCTGAAAAGAATATCACTTGGGTTTCGACTGAGCATAATATCGATGCTTACTTCTTTTTAAAGTCATTTGGAAAGCTCACTGAAAACTTCGGCTATATTCAGGCTGCCGATGAAATTAAGTCGAAGTTGCTGACCAAACTATGGAATGAAAAACTAAATCAATTTAATCAAGGTCTTGATGGTGATTCATTAAATGAAAGCCAGGCTCTGGACTGCGCTTCGTGGGGATCGGTTTTTCTGGCCAGTGCGGCAGAAAAAAAGAAATCAGGCGAATCTTTAAATACTGCAGACAGCCGTTATAAGTCGGGATTTAAAAATTTAAACGGCCATAAACCTTATCTGACCGAGCCGATTTTTTCTGTGACGCTGGCATCACTTTACAAAACCGAATTCCCTAAAAACTCTTGGCAAGACATAAGTGGAATTTGGGTAGAAGGCAGTGCCGGGGTTGCGCTTGCTTATTTGCGCGCAGGCAGGCCTCATGAAGCCAAAAGAATTCTTTCAGATCTTAAACCTTTGATGGAACCTGACATGAGCTTTCCTGATTTTACTAAGAAAGTGCCTTACACATTTGAAGGCCGCTCCAGCACGGCTTCCTCGCTATGGTACTGGCTTGTCGATGCGGAAATCAAAAGTCCGGCTGAGGATCAGTTACTTTGGAAGTAGGTCATTCGTTTATGTCATTTGATGACAAAGCGTTTTTCTTTCCACGCAACCCAGGCGTCTGTGGCCCAGATCGCCCATACAATTAAGACAGGCTGGAAGAAAAGTCTGATAAATCGTGATGTGTCTGAATTAAGCCCAAACGCGTCTACGCGGTTTACGTACTGAGAAATATTACCCGGAAAAATAGCAACAAAGAAAAGAGCCGTAGCCCATCCGACGAGCGGGCGGTACTTTTTTACGAAAATCAGAGACGCACCCAGTACGATTTCAGCAATACCTGATAGAATGACCACAAGATCGGCGTTCATTGGCACCCAAGGCGGCACTTGCGCTAAAAACTCAGTCCTGTTCCAGGTGAGATGACTGATTCCGGCAAATAAGAGAAACGCACCTAGAAATACTCTTAAAAAAGTTTTAGATTTATTCATACTTACTAAGATAATTTTTATTAACAGATACGGCAAGTCCTGCAAAAAGAAGGTCAAGATGGATGAAAATGATTTTGAAGGGACGATAGTCCTTGAAAGGCTGGCTGAAATCGGAAAGCTGGACGCATTTTTCGAAGCCGTTGACGCCGATGATTTCGGTCGCGCACAATCGTTAATGAAGCGGGCTAATATAGATGCCGAAACAATTGCAATCGTCTTACAGAAAATGAGTGATGGCTAAAAAGAAAACCCTTAAAAAAGTTAAATTACTGGCCGGCAGAAATCCTCAGATCGCCAAAGGCGATGGAGATGCACCTGTAAAAGAGTACATTTCGGCTATTCCTGACAAATGGAAGCAGGACATAGCTTCAAAGCTTGATAAACTTATTGTTGCCGCTGCACCTAAAGTAAAAAAAGCTGTTAAATGGAATTCGCCTTTTTATGGAATCGAAGGACAAGGCTGGTTTTTGAATTTTCACTGCTTCACAAAATATGTGAAAGTGGGATTCTTTAAAGGATCTATGCTGAAGCCGTTGCCCCCGGGTGAGTCAAAAAGCAAAGAAGTTCGGTACATTGATATTTATGAGGGCGAAAAGCTGAATGAGACTCAATTTAAAAACTGGGTCAAGCAGGCCAGCAAAATACCGGGATGGCAGCCTTAGTTATGTCAGGTCAAAATAAACCCGCAATGCAAAAAGCAATTTTAGTCGGAATTCAGCTACCGAAGATGGAAGCGTCTGAAGTTCAAAGTTCATTGCAGGAACTTTCACGTCTTGTGACCACTCTGGGTTATCAGGTCATCGGACAAATTTCGCAAAAGCGGGGCTCAACAAAATCTGCGCAGCTTCTCGGTGACGGTAAGATGCAGGAGCTGGCTAAATGGACGGGCGGCACAGGGAAAATCGCCAGCCTTGTAGACCGAAAAAAATCCAAAGCCGCACTGAAGTGGGAAGCTGAAAACGAAGAAGAACTCATTGAAGATGAAATTGAAGAAGATGCCGATCTTGACGATGAACTTCCTTCGGATATGAAAGAGAAAGCCGACATCGTCATTGTTGACTGTGATCTTTCGCCTTCGCAATTAAGAAATTTAGAAAGTGCAGCGGGAGTTCCCGCCTTAGACCGCACCGGTGTCATTATTGAAATTTTCAGCCGGCATGCAAAAACCAAAACCGCTCGCTTGCAGGTCGAAATCGCACGCTTAGCTTATTTAGCTCCACGCATGCGTGAAGCTAATATGGGCGGAGACGACCGTGAAGGCGGTGGCGGTAAAGGTGTCGGAGAGTCGGCATTTGAGCTTGATAAGCGGCGTATACGTGACCGTATTAAAGAATTAAAAACTGAATTGGCTTCTATCAGTAATGAACACGAAGTACGCCGTGCCCGCCGCAGCCAAGAGCTGACCGTGGCGCTAGTAGGTTACACAAACGCCGGCAAGTCATCGCTGATGCGGGCTTTAACCGGCAGCGATATTCTGGTTGCAGATAAACTTTTTGCCACACTCGATACAACGATCAGGCCGCTTTATCCGGAATCACGCCCAAAATTATTAATATCTGACACCGTTGGTTTTATTAAAAAACTTCCGCATGATTTAGTGGCTTCTTTTAAGTCGACTTTAGATGAAGCGCTTCATGCCTCGCTGCTGTTGTACGTCGTTGACAGCTCTGACCCGTCTTTTCGGTCGCAGCTTCAGGTGACCCAATCTGTTTTAGCCGAAGTGGGAGTAGGTGAGGCGCCATTTTTATTGGTGCTAAATAAGCGTGATAATCTGACTGAAGAAGAACAGCAGAAACTTCAGGAAGAATTTCCGGATGCCATTCAGATATCAACCAGAAACAAAGAAGATTTGCAGCGTTTGCGAGACAAAGTTTTAAGTTATTTTGAAAGTGACATGGTTGACGCGGAAATTTTTATTCCGTATTTAGCACAAAGTGCTGTTATCGGGGATTTACGGCAAAAGGTGCGTGTTCTTTCTGAAAGCTACAGCGAGCTTGGGCTCACCGTTAAAGTACGGGCTCCGCAGAATGCAGTTGATCAGTTTCAGCAAAAAATAGAAAAGCTGACTCCGAAGCGCAGATAGTTCTGATCAAAAAAACAGGGCCGGATGAACCGGCCCTGGCAACAATAATCACGAATTAAAAAGAATTACTTTTTGTTCGCAACCAAATTTAATTTTAAATCAAACGAGTCGTTAATAATCTTATCAGCAGTTAAAGATTTGAAGATGCTGCCTGAACCGTATTGCAAGCCCCATTTCAAACGCTCGATAGACAATGTTCCTTCACCTTTCAGTAAATTGTTGTCTTTCGTGATTTTAACCGGAAATTCGACGGCTTCTGTTTTACCGATCATTGTTAAATCACCTTTAGCAATGTATTCATCTTTTGCGCCGGCTTTTGGTTTTAAAGTTTTTAACACAAATGTTGATTCCGGGTATTTTTCAACTTTAAAAAAGTCGTCGCTTGATAAGTGACCGACCAGTTTTTTCTGACTGTCAGCATCGGCTTTTAAGTCTTCGTTGCCGATGGTTTTCATGTCGACGACCACATTGGCAGATTTAACTGCACCTTTTTTGTCGGTCTCAACCTGGCCGGATTTAACTTTGATGTCACCGTTATGGTAAGAACCGATTTTTTTACCGGCTTTCCATTCTACACGGCTGGCTGCCGGATCGATTTGATAAACGTCAGCCATCGTAAGAGAGCCCGCAAGTAAAAGTGTTGATAAGATCAGTGTTTTCATTTTTTCTCCTTTAGCTTTTATAGTTGTTTCGCTAATTATTTTTTAAAATTCATTTTGTAATCGTTTGCGTAGGCTGCAACACCGCGAGGCTCAACGCCTGTAATTTCTTTTACGCTGGTTGTTGTTCGTGCGCTGTAACCTTCACGAAGAAACCCGATGATCATCAGCATGAATTCCGCATAGTCTTTCGGTAAGCCTGCTGCTAATAATCCGTTTTTGAAATCATTCGGTGAAATCTCTTCATAAGTGATTGTACGGCCGCTCACCCGAGATAACTCGGCTGCCACGTGAGTATGGTCAATAGCTTCAGGGCCGGTTAAGTCAAAATCACGGCGGTCATGCTGATCACTTGTTAAAAGTTTTGCTGCCGTTACTGCGATATCGCGCGCATCGATAAAGCTTACTTTTGCGTTTCCTGCAGGAAGTAAAATTTTATTGTGCTGCTGAATTCCCTGAATCCAGAACGTATGAAAGTTCTGTAAGAACCAGTTCGGGCGAATGATGTTGTAATTTAAGCCGGATTTCTCCAGTTCAATCTCAGCGCGGCGAAATGGGGAAGTTTCAACTGCATTTGCGCCCATGGCTGTCATTAACACCACTTTTTTAAGACCTCGGCGTTTCGCTTCCTGAATCAAGGGCGAAAGCAGAGCATGCTGGTCAGCGTATCCGGGAGGGGACAAGAAGAAAGCTTTATCAACTCCTTCAAATGCATCTTTAACGCCTTCGCCCGTAACTAAATTCACATGAGCCAGTTCGTTTGTGCTTTTAACTGTTTTACTGGTAGTGGCTCTCACTGTGTGGCCTTGTTCTTTTAACAGCCTTGAAAGTTCAGTACCCACAGTTCCGCTGGCTCCGATAACTAATATTAAATCTCTGTTCATATATAACTCCTAAGTTCTTTCGTTCTTTATAAGTGTTTGTTCGTAAGTAATTTATTGAAATTAGTATCGCCTAAAAAAGCACTGTTGATTAGACGCACTTATTGAATTACATTGTTTCCTAATAGAAACAATGAAGGCGGAATCACTATGGAAATCGAACTGGTACAAATCTTTGTTAAGGTTGTAAAGGCAGGCAGCTTTACGAAAGCGGCGGAGCTGATGCGAATTCCCAAGTCTTCAGTCAGTAAAGCTATTACGCGCCTGGAGGCGGAAAGCGGGACTAAACTTTTGTTGCGTACCACCCGCAGCCAAACACTGACCGCCGCCGGAAAAGTTTTTTACGACACCTGTGTGGGGCCGGTTCAAACAATTGAAGACGCGCAAAAATCTTTAAGCGGTAGTGATAGTTTGTTAACCGGCAACTTAAAGATAACTGCACCGGAAGATCTGGGCACGCAAGTACTGGCACCCGCATCAGGATGTTTGACACGAAAACATCCGGGACTCAGTTTTGAACTCAATTACACAAATCAAATCGTGGACCTTGTTAAAGAAGGATACGACTTAGCTGTACGCATCGGGCCTTTACGGGAAAGCGGCCTTAAATCTAAAAAAGTAGGTGAGGTGAAGCTGATTCTTGTCGCTTCGCCGGCTTATCTTAAATCCAGCAGCAAGATTTCAAAACCCGATGATATAAAATCTCACCCGTGTTTAAGTTTAACATCAGGGCCGTGGAATTTACGTTCCACTACGGGTGCCTCTGCACAGGTGCCGATTACTGTGCGTATTCGCAGTAATCAGATGTCGAGTTTGTTAAAAGCTTCTGCATCCGGTGCGGGAATCGCATTGGTTCCGGCGTTTTTAGCGAAACCTCTTTTAGATTCAGGTGATTTGTCCCGCGTGTTACCGCAGTGGGCTTCGCACGGAGTGCAGGTCAATATGCTTTCGCCATTAAACTTTTCTTCATCTGCAAGACTTCGAATGGCAACAGATTATTTTATGGTGGAGCTGCAAAAGGCACTGAGCCTTTAGCGAATTTACTAGCTGAGCCTTTAATAGCAGCTTCAAAATCAAAATCCGGGAATCTCTTCCATAACAAGTGCCCGTGTCAATTCATCGATGCCGGAGTTTGATGAACGGCATTTTTTTGCAATAGCCTCAGGTACTTTCAGATTACTTTTCAGCGGTTTAACATCTTCGCCCCAGTTGTCTTTTCCGCTTTGTGACGGATCAATATCCCCGGGTAAGAGATGTTCAGCAATGATTTCAAGTTTTACTTTCTTTTTACTTTCAAAAGTCAGCACCCAAGCCTGATCATAAACATCGGCAGGCCATTCTTTAAAACGTTTTTTAAGATCAAGCCCTAGGTCTTCAGCTAATTCCACAATGGCATCGTGCTCCCACGCGACAAGGATGGTACGGTCACGATACTCAGAGCTTTCAAGAATTTCCTGCGCCACTGCTTTTGTTTCGACGCGGCGGAATTTATTGTTAATACGCAGGTTCATGGCTTTCGCAGTCGGCGCCATTGTTGCCATTGATCTGACAGATCCGCCGATCTTTCCGATCTGCTGGGCGTAAATCGCAGCCACTCCTGTAAACTGACTGAAGAACCGCGGGAGAAGATAAGCACGCTCACAGCCTTTAGGGCCCAGTCTTGAGTCCGCGTCACTGATTTTTTCTCCGTGGCGGATGATAACCACGCGGTGAGGCTCTGCCTTCGCAAGACACACAAGACTGAAAATAAAAATAAACAGAACCCATTTATACATTCGAATTACCGAGGGCATTGTGCCGTTACGATTTCGTTACGTTTTGATTTAAATAAATCTACCCATTCCTGAACCGAGGCCGCGCGAACACCTTCGCGCTTATCTACACGGGCCGCGGTAAACATATCTGTGAGTTGCTGATCAGAAAGCTGCACTAAAAGATCAGCCAAAAACTTGCGGCCGGCTTCTGATACCGTTGGGTTTTTCATTGTGCCGCCGACCAGGTTATCGCCAAGCAATGCCTGGCAATTCGCTTTGTTTTTCCAGACGGGCGTTTTTCTCCAGCCATCATAAGAGAGTTTTGAATTTCCAGTCGGGCCGAAGCTGATATTTAATATCGGCAGCGTGAACGTACCGTCACCCATTGTGGCGCCTACATCCTGCAGAACTACACTTGCATGTTTGCAAGATGGTTTTCCGTTAACTTCAAAAAGATGTTCTTCAGGGCACACTAAGCGGTGGTTGGCCGCCTTGTTGTCTCCATGCTTGATGAAGGCGACAAGTAAACGTAATGCATCGATTTCGGCTTTTGTTGAGCCGCCTTCTGTTTCGCTGATCTGCGAAAGTTCATCAAGGCCCACACCGGCTTTGCTGTCACCGGGAACAGTCACCGCAGTGCCTTTGTATTTTTCTTCAGATAAAGCAACTGCATACTGGCGGGCATAACGCTGGCCGGTCGTTTTTAAAGACTGCGCATCCAGCTGAGTACGTTTCTTTTGTGCGTTCTCTAAGTAAACAGCAGCGTCGTTTTTTTGTTCTGCTTTTTTATTTACAGATGATCCGCCGATCGGGCGAATGCTGGAAGGTGCGCCTTGATAGAAAGCCATGTAGTTTAAATACTTCCACGGGTCTTCAGGACAGTTCACGCAGCTGACTGAAATCGGCAGAGCCCTGTCTGAAAAGAATCCCAGCGACCAAAGTAAGCGTGATGAAACAACTTCTGCGAAGACTTCGCCATTTGACTGACTGTATTTAACTTTGATTTCGTCCTTGCCCGGCTGTCCGCCTTCAGGCAGGCACCAGAATTTTGCGGTTTTACCGCTGTTGCCGACTTTGGTGTAAAAGCCGTCATAGAACTTACAGTTTTCAACTTTTTGAAACAGCGCAAAGTCACGGCTGGGGCCATTAAGCAGGTCGCGTTCGGCGATGTTCACGTGCTCCCATACTTTTGCGGATTTCATTATAGTGGCGCGTTCCTGCGGAGTAACCACCATCATTTTGGCGGCAACAGAGGTCAGCGATAATAACAGTACAGGCACTGCGGTTAGAAGCGTTTTCATTTTTCTCCTCGGGGATTAGGATTTGTGCGCACAATACAACGGTGAGGCCGAAACACCACACAGCAAAAAATACAATGGGCCCTTCGTTGTAAAAAATCATTTGTCTGTCAAATTTGGTCACAAAAAAGTGTCTAA
>JAJFMT010000095.1 GCA_020696855.1 Pseudobdellovibrio sp. | reverse complement strand
TTAGCGAATCAGCTTGGAATGGGTCTTTCACAGGCTCTTTATGTTCTGGATGAACCGACTGTAGGCTTGCACCCGCGCGACAACGACCGATTAATTTCAATTTTAAAAGACCTTAAAAATCTCGGAAACACTTTAGTTATTGTTGAGCATGATCATGATGTCATCCGAAACTCTGAAGAGATTATCGAGATGGGTCCCGGCTCTGGATATCTCGGTGGACAAGTCGTTTTCGCAGGGGCCACAGAAGATTTCTGGAATTCTAAAGAGTCTATTACAGTTCCATTTTTAAAACCGCAGAAGTGGACTCCGTTACGCGAAGGCCGCCCTGTCAATATCGAAAACTACCGCTACAAGCTTGAGCTAAAAGGCTGTAAGGGTCACAACCTTAAAAACATTGATGTGGAATTCCCGCTGAACCGCTTAGTGGTGGTCAGTGGTGTCAGTGGTTCAGGGAAGTCGACTCTGGTCAGTAAAACTCTTTACCCGGCCCTGGCCCGCAAGCTCGACTTGGAATATGAACCCGCGCAGGATTTTTCAAAAATTGCCGGCATAGAAAACATTAAGAACGTATTACTGATCGATCAGTCACCTATCGGTAAATCAGCCCGAAGTTCGCCGATCACTTATCTGAAGGCATTTGATAACATCCGTAATTTGATGGCCAGCGTTCCGGAAGCGAAAGACCGCGGCTACACAGCAGGAACTTTCAGTTTGAACGTCGATGGCGGCCGTTGCCCGGCTTGCAAAGGAACCGGCTTTGAAGAAATCGATATGCAGTTCATGGATAACGTCATTATTCCGTGCGATGTGTGTGACGGTAAAAAGTACCGCCCCGAAATACTTGAAATTCAGTTTAATAATAAAAATATTCACCAGATTCTTTCGCTGACCGTAAATGAAGCGATGAACTTCTTTGTTGCGCATCCGAATATCAGAAAGCCATTGTCGGTTCTAAAAGAAGTCGGGCTGGATTATTTAACCCTGGGTCAGCCGGCCAACTCTCTCAGCGGCGGGGAATCTCAGCGCTTGAAGATTGCAAAAGAGCTTTCTCAGGTTACTCAAAAAGCTACCCTCTATATTCTGGATGAGCCCACTACAGGTCTTCACTTCAGAGAGGTAGAGCTGCTGATGAAAGTGCTGCACAAGCTGATTGAGGCCGGCGGATCGGTGATCGTCGTTGAGCACAATCTCGATGTGATTAAAAATGCAGATTATATTATTGATATGGGACCGGAAGCGGGTAAAAATGGAGGCCATGTAGTAGTGGCCGGAACGGTTGAGCAAGTGATTGCTACCAAAAAAAGCTTAACCGGCCAGTATTTGAAGAAGTATGTCGGAATGTGACAGGAATGTAATTTAAATGCCCCATGAGCTCCGATCGGTTTTAAAAGAACTGTTTCACCAGAAAAAATACTTACTTATTATTGCTGTGACCGGCATTACGGGCGCTCTTTGCAAAAGTTATATCGCGATCTTTATTAAAGACTTAATGGATGCAGGAGCCACTGATCCTGAAAAACTGAAATCTCTCGTGTGGATGGGTGTGGCTTTATCTTTAGGAATCGGTATCAGCCGTTACTTTCATATTTATTTAATGAATCTGACTGCGGAAAGAGTTTCCCAGCAACTGCGCCAGAAACTGCAGGCTAAGTTTATGAAACTGAACCTGAAATTTCACAACAATTACGCAGCGGGATCCGGGGGCCTCATCAGCCGCACCATGAATGATATCCGTATTGTTCATGATGGCCTTCGTTTGTTCGCCGATCTTTTCACTGCGCCATTGCTTTTTATTTTCCTGTTATGGAATCTTTTCAGAATTGATTCTGAGCTGATTATGTACATTTTAGTCGTTGCACCTATTTTGCTTGTTATTCTGAAATCCATTTCCAAAGGAATCAGAAAATATTCCATTTCCGGAATTGAGCAGCTGGAACGAATGACTTCGACTATTAAAGAGTCGCTTGATGGCGTTAGAACAATTCAGGCGTTCAATCTTGAAAAGCGAATGGAAAAAAAGCTGGTGCGTGAAGGCGAAGAGTTTGTATTTATGCGTAAGCGCATTCACGCATTAATTGAGTCTATGGGGCCCATCACAGAGTTTATTGCGACTATTCTGGTTTTGGCTGTCATGTATTACTTCTCTGTGAAAATTTCCAAAGGTGAAGCCACAGCAGGTGTTTTAACCGGCTTCATTACCGGTTTGCTGAGCCTGAACGAGCCCATCAAAAAATTTCAGGAAGCCTATGTGCGCGTGCAGGAAACCCGTGTGGCGGCCGCCCGCATTTTTCACATGCTGGATGAAAAAAGCGAAGTTGAGGAAGTGGCGGATGCCAAGGCGTTTCCGCAGAGCTGGAATGAAATTGAATACCGCAATATCAATTTTTCTTACAACAATGAAAATCTGATCAACGGATTTAATTTAAAAATTAAAAAAGGGCAGATCGTGGCGTTCGTAGGAGAAAGCGGCAGCGGAAAATCCACTTTGGCGAATTTGCTTGCGCGCTTTTATGATCCGCAATCAGGTGAAATTCTCATCGGTGGCCAAAACACCAAAAACATGAAGCTACATGACCTTCGCAAAAACATCGGTCTGGTTTCACAGGATGTATTTTTGTTTTCTGACAGCATTGAGAACAACATCATAGCCGACAGTGAAGATAAGCCTAAAGAAGATGTGCAAAGGGCTGCCAAGGCCGCGCATGCGCATGATTTTATTATGCGTTTACCGGGCCAGTATCAGTCGAATGTAGGAGAGAGGGGCAATCTGCTCTCCGGCGGAGAAAAACAGCGTATAGGCATTGCCCGTGCGTTTTACAAGGATGCTCCTATTCTTATTCTGGATGAGGCGACCAGCGCTCTGGATTCTGTCAGTGAAGAACAGGTGCAAAAGGGTTTAGAAACGCTTATGCAGGGCCGTACAACTTTTGTCATTGCCCACCGTCTGTCAACGATTCAACACGCAAATTTGATACTGGTCTTAAGTAAAGGTCGAATAGTTGAACAGGGTACCCATCAGGAACTTCTACAGCGAAAAGGCGAATACTCGCGGCTTTTCGAGGTTCAGATGCAAAAACACCTCGCATAACGTATCACTTTAAAACAAAGTCTAAAGTTAATACAGTCTGTCTAAAAAATTTCCGGTTTTACCTTAAGTCTGTACACGCGTTTGACGATAACTTCTTTGACAGTTTATTAGAAGGAGTTAGTCGATGATTAATTGGAATGATTTTGAACATATACACGTTATCAAAAAATTGAAGCACGTTTTGCACTCTTGGTGGAGTGTAGACATTCTGTTTACAGATGAGCGCGGTCAATTAAAAGGTTTAGATAATGACAAAGTTCAATTTGCAAATCCTGCAGTGAATTTTCTTATTCACAAAGATGCAACTAAAGCCAGCCTGGCTGAAGTGGTATCTAACACTGTAAATGAACTTCGCTCTTCACATCACCGTTTTGTATTTAAGAAATGGGATGCAGTCGGTTTTGATCTTTGCATCTTCCCGATCTTAATCGAAAACGATTTCGTCGGAACTGTAATCGCAACGGGCTTCTTCAATGACTCGGCATCTGCACAACGTGTAGCTGAAGTGCGCGAGCGTTTAGCTGCGTTCGGTTGCTCTCAGGATTTAATCGAAAAATCTTTAGGCAAGTTTCAGTACATTGATAACAACAGCAAAGCTCATTTCTGTGAACTTGTTGAGTTGGTTGCTCAAGAGATCGTAACTTTACACGTTGAGATTTCTTCCCGTGAAGACCGTATTACTGAATTGAACAAAGAGTTGGGTAACCGTTTTAAATACGACAACATGATCGGTAAATCTAAACCGATGCAGTCCTTGTATGCGTTACTTGATAAAATTAAATTCGCAGACTCAACTGTTATGATTCAAGGTGAAAACGGTACAGGTAAAGAGTTGATTGCAAAATCAATTCACTACAATTCAAACCGTAAAGATAAAAACTTTGTTATCCAAAACTGTTCTGCATTCAATGATAACTTATTAGAATCAGAATTATTCGGTCACGTAAAAGGATCGTTCACCGGCGCTTTAAAAGATAAAAAAGGTCTTTTCGAAATTGCTGATAAGGGAACATTCTTCCTTGACGAGATCGGTGATACTTCCCCGCAAATGCAAGTTAAGTTACTTCGTGTTCTTCAGGAAGGTACTTTCACTCCTGTTGGTTCAACTGAAATGCGTAAAGTTGACGTGCGAATCATCGCGGCGACAAATAAAAACTTACGTGAAATGGTTGAGCAGGGCACGTTCCGTGAAGACTTGTACTACCGCTTAAACGTTATCAACATTCGCGTTCCGCCACTGCGCGAGCGTAAAGAAGATATCCCTGTTTTAGTGGAAGCGTTCTTAGCGAAAAATGCTGAATCAACGAATAAACCCAAAAAACAATTGATGGGCCGTGCAGTTGAAAAACTGTATGACTATCCATGGCCGGGTAACGTTCGTGAATTACAAAATGAGATCGAGCGTCTTTGCGTACTAACAGGCGAAGATCAAAAAATCGGTCACGAAATTCTTTCTCCTAAAATTTTAGAATTAGGCGAAAAGAACAAAGTTCAGGGTTCTCGCTTACACGGTAAATTGAAAGACGCTTTGGAAGATCTTGAAAGAGAAATGATTAAAGAAGGTCTTCGCCGTACCGGCTGGAACAAATCAAAATTGGCAAAAGAGCTGGGTATCAGCCGCGCCGGTTTGATTATGAAAGTTGAAAAATACGGTCTTGATAAACGTAAGATCGCGCGCGTGTAGTACACGCCGGCTTACCAGCTAAGCCCGCCATTTTACGGAAGATTTTACAGTACCGATTAAAAGATTACAGAAAACCCTGCAGAAAACTGCGGGGTTTTTTCTTTAAAAATCTGAGCATCGGTCGATTCCGCACGGTATAAATTTGCCAGTTATTTCAATAAGTTATAAGCCGCCATCCTGGCAGTCACCGACTTCTCTTTACCAAATCTTAACTTTCGGCACGGCGATTGAATAAGCCAGCAGTGGGGAATTCTAAATAGGTATTTACGGGGTGGTATATGTTCGATCTTTTGCAAGATTCAGTATGGTTAAAAACTAACAGCTTAATTAAAGAAAAGTACGGTAAGTCGCTTTCTTACCGAGCGATGAAATTGATTTCGGATGCAAGCGAAACGGCCGAAAAAACTTTTTACTCAATCGGTGATGATCTGATTATTCCGCTCAAAAGCAAAAACATGAGCCTGGGTGATGTAATCGTTGACCGCGGTTCATTGCTGGATCCACAACAGAAAATGGAAGTGGCTGACTTAGTTAAATTCTTAGTTGAGCCGAAACTTTACAGCATTCAGTTAAAACAATCAGAAGATGCAATCAAGACAACAGGCCGCTCTCTGACATTAGTAAGCACCAAAGCGCAGATTCTTGATTTGTACGAGCCTGAAGCTGCTGAAAAACGCAAGACTCTTTCACAAGTGATTCTTTTAAAATCACACACAGAGTTAAGCCGTAACCGCGTGGCTTTAAAGATTCACGAAATGGCTGAGCGTAATTTATTCGTTCACTTAGACGACATCATTAAATCAGTCAGCTCAAAAGAAGATCTGGCTTCTTTAAGCGACGTCACTATTTACATCGACGACATCGAAAAGCTGACAGAAAAAACAATGAATCTTTTAAAAGAAGCGTTTGAGACCGTTACAGAAAACGGACCTTTGTTTTTAGTTGGATCCAACATGGACATGGATACTATTCTGCAACAAAACTGGCCTGAAAATTTAAAGAAAGATCTTGCCGGTTTCTTCTTTGATATCGACCGTGTTCCTATGGCTCAGCAAACAAGCGAAGATATCCTTGAGCTGTTGTTCTTTCAGTTCAATGGTGTCATGACTTAATTCTCTCGCCTCAGAATTTAATCTGTTTTTCCGGCACTGGCCCAACTGTTTACAACTTTGGGCCAGTATTGCGTTTAACCCTGAATAAGGTAGCATTATTCAATGGGTGACATCGTCAGTAACGAAATCAAAAGTTGGATCGCAAATCAAATCGGGACTTCCGAATTTTCTATCACGCAATTAGCAGGCGACGCCTCAGCCCGCCGGTATTACCGCGTGTTTCAGGATGAAAAAACCTGGGTTCTTATGTCGTGGGAGCCATTCGATGCTGCGACCTATCCATTTTTAAGTGTTCAGCGCCAATGGGCTCACAGTCACATTCAAGTTCCGAACGTTATCGGCGTTGGCGACAAGCTTGGTGTTTTGTTACTTGAAGATCTCGGAGACCTGACTTTAGAAAGAAAATTCTGGGATAATTTAAAACAGGAAAATTCACGTGAGTTCTACATTAAGACTCTCGACGAATTGATTCAGGTTCACGACGCTGCCACTTATAGCGACGTGAAATCGACAGCGAACACAACTGTATTTGATACTGCAAAGTTCATGTGGGAAATGAATTACGCGAAAGAAAATCTGCTACTGGGAGTTTTGAAATTAAAACTCAGTGAGTCGGCTTTAGCGGAATTGGACAAAGCTTTTCTGAGCTTCTGTTCTTTGCTGGATGCTGAACCTAAAGTTATATGTCATCGCGATTTTCACTCTCGCAACGTCATGGTTAAGCGTAACAAAGTTTATTTGATCGACTTTCAGGATGCGCGCATGGGCCCTGTGCAATACGACTTAGTCAGCCTATTCAAAGATTCTTATGTGGACATGAATGACGAATACAGCTCGCAGCTCATGAGTTACTACCTTGAAAATGCCAAGATTTCTAAAAACCCGGGCTTCAGCATGGAGCAGTTTAACCGCACTTACGAACTGCAGTCGGTACAAAGATGCTTTAAGGCATGCGGAAGTTTCGCAAGCTTTATGAATTTGCGCGGCGACAGACGTTATTTAAAATACTTAACACCGACTTTAAAGCGCGTGATGAAAGCCTTATCTCACTTTCCGGAGTACAGCGTACTTTCAGGCATTTTAATTGATGCAGGCGCATTAGAAAAAAACTACGAGACCCTGACGTGAATGTTTTCGTATTAGCCGCAGGATTAGGTACGCGGCTACGCCCTCTGACAAATAAATTTCCTAAACCCTGTGTGCCTTTTTTGAATGTGCCGCTGGGTTTACACGTTTTCAGGTATCTTCATAACTTAGAAATATCACAGTTGACCGTGAACACTCATTACCTACCCGGTCAGGTCAAATCGATGTATGAAAATCAGCCTTATTATAATGGCCCAATAAAATTTTCGCATGAGGGAGATTTTATTCTCGGAAGTGCAGGCGGCTTAAAACAGGCCAGCAAGTATTTTACAAAAACCGGCGATAAAAATTTTTTGCTGATGAATTCAGATGAAGTGTTCATAGGGGCGGAGCCTGACTTTTTAAAGAAAGCCTATGCTGAGCATGTAAAAAACAAAGCTCTGGCTACCATAGTTGTGATGAGGCACCCCGAAGCCGGAAAGAAGTTCGGTGCGATTTGGTGTAACGGCAACGTGGTCAAAACCATTGGTAAAACCAGCGACGACACTTCTTTAAAACCGTTACATTACATCGGAATGATTTTCTTCAACGAAAAAGTTTTAGATCTTATTCCTGAAAACAAAGAAACGAATATTTTCTATGACATATTGAACTTTCACATGCAAGGCGAAGACATCCGCGCTTATGAAATTTCATGCGACTGGTATGAAACAGGGAACCCATCAGATTATCTTTCGGCTTCTCAGGAAGTTTTGCGAAAAATTGATCAGCCTTTTTTGGGTTTTATCAATCGTTACGATCCTTCAACTGTTATTTCTGAAACCGGGCAATTGTCACTTGTTTCTAAATCTATAAAAGTTTCGCAAGTGGCGCTTTCGGGCTGGAACATCATTTCAAAAACAACAAACCCAGGTCTTCTTCAGAGCCTGGGTTCAGTTCATAACTCGATCCTATTTGAAAACGAATGTGTTAACGAAAAATACTTCGCAAAACCTTAAGGCTTCGCTGTATTCATAAATGAATCTTGCGCCGTTTTAAGTTTGTAACGGCGGTTCATCATTTTCCAGATGTTGTCGCCGGCTACACCGATCAATTCACCATTAAAATCTTTTGCAAGTCCTTCAGCTGAAGCAATACCACGGTCTTTCCCTAAGCCATTTGTATTAAGAGTACCGTCGCCCGCTCCTGCAGCTGCGGCAGCAGCGGCGGCTCTTGCTGCTGCATCTTCATAATCACCGCCACCGTTTAAGGCTTTCAAGTCTTTGCTGGCATCAACTGTTCCGGCGATGCTGTTGATTCCGTTTCTCATTCCGTTTGCCATCGCGATATCCGCTGCACTCATTCCGGC